>JAHWIS010000048.1 GCA_019322385.1 Candidatus Woesearchaeota archaeon | reverse complement strand
GAAGCTTCCATGCCTTCTTCACTGCATTGAAAGGTCCTGCGAGCTCATCAGTAAAAAGGCTCGAGTCGCCCATCCTCTTCATCATGAAATCCCTCTCTTTCCAGACGCGCATGGACAAAAGGCTGGTTGATTCCCCGAGGCTATAGCTGACTACAGCGTCAGGTTTCAGCTTGAAGCTCTGCAATATGTCGCTCATGATCGTCCCATAGGTCACGTGCCCGAAGATATGGGCCCTAAGGTTGTCTTTTATGTGCTCAAGAGAATCACAATTCCAGAAATGCTCTGGCATGACCTGTTTCCTCAGATATTTGTTCTCTAAATCCTGCTGCCTGAGAACATCCGGCCAGCAGAGGGACAGCTGGCGCCCCATACCTGCATAATTATTGCCTGAACCTGGAAATACAAATGCTATTTTTTCTTTTTTTCCGGAAGGATTAGCTGAATAAAAGATGCAGTCCTGGCTGAGATCAGGGAACAGGTTCCTCTCATTCCCGTCGAGGGACTTGTTTGGGGAATCACGCAGGGATTTTTTAGCCTGGTCGAGCTGTTTCAGAAGCTCATCGCGATCCTTTGAGACAATAGCTACTGCGAGTTTGCCTTCTGTGCTTTCTGGATTTGCCTGGTGCCACGCCCTTGCCAAATGATTGCTGGTTCTGTCTGGAGAATTTCTTGCCAGCGACCGAAGATCATCCAGACCTTTGAGCAGGGAATCAGTATCTTCTCCCAATACTGCGAAAACTGCTTCATTCAGCTGAGCGCCTCTTTGGGATATGTCTTTTTCATATGCCTCGAGGACTACATGCGTGCAGTTCCCGTCGACACTGAACGAGCTCACACCAGCCCTTCTTGGACCTTCTGCGCGGTTTCTGATCCAATACTGGGGCTTTTCAGGCAGAACTTCATTGTGCAGGCATAGAGCAGTCTTGACAATCGATGCAAGGCCGCCTGCTGCGCCTGTATGGCCTATCTTGGATTTTGCTGAGCCCATCACACATGAGTGCTTGAAGAAATCAGAAAGCGCCTGGCTCTCCATTGCATCCTCGTCAGGATGGCTGCTGCCGTGCATCTCCACAAGACTTATGCTTTTTGGATCTATTGCTGCATCCTTGTAAGCACGCTCCAGGGCAGTTGCATAGGCTTCAGTGCTAGGCACAACTGAATCAGGCTTTCCGCCTATTGCAGTGCCTATTCCCTTGATCACTGCAAATATCTTGTTGTTGTCTTTCTCTGCGTCGTCGAGCCTCTTCAGTACAACTGCAGAAGCGCCCTCACCAAAGACAAACCCTTCGTCAGCTGCATATGGTGATCCCATGAGAGAACGTAAATCACCAGCAAGATCAACTGCGCCGACAAGTGCAAGATCAATATCCTTGTGCTGCAGGCTGCGGACAGCTGCTTCAAGTGCCTGCATCCCAGAACTTTCCTCGCTTGAAATTGTATGGGTCGGACCGCCGAAATGGAATTCACGTCCCACCCTGCTTGCTGTTATGCTTCCCAGGTTTCCAGTCACCCTATTCGGGACAAGTGCTGGAAAGAATGAATCACGCAGGCTGCTCAGCCACTCTTCTGTTTCCTCCTCAGAAAGATCAAGTGACAGTTCCTTTGCCCATGACTTCACCTTGTTCAGCATTGCCCATCGCACATGGAAATTAGTCGAGCTAAGGTCAAGCCCTATGCCTATAAAGCAGCCTGAATTGATATGATCATCTTTGTCATGTCCTGCATCTGCAAGAGCTCTTTCAGCTGTCTTGAGCATAAGCACCTGCTGGGAGAACATCTCTTCAAACTCATTTGGAGGTATGCGGAACTTTCCAAACGGTATCTTTATCTCGTCAATGCCATATCCTTTGAAATGCGTGTTTGCATATTTCTTTTTGAACCATTCGGTCTCCTCTATACCGAACCAGTTCTTTTTCATCTTCGGCCCTACTCCGTGCTTCCCGAATATAACCCTTTCCTTGAATGATCTAAGTGATTCCCAAGGCCCGAAATGCGCATCCATACCGACGATGGCTATAGGGGTGTCAGTCTTCGGTTGCGGTGAAGGAGTATATTTTTTGTTATCCCATTCTTCAAGCAAAAGATGAGCGTTTGTGCCTCCGAAACCGAAACCACTCACTGCAGCTTTTCTAGAATTGTCCTTGTCTCTCTTTTCCCAGGGCTTTGCATTGCTCAATACCTGGAATGCGCTGCCTGGAAGATTCGCATTGGGTTCAGGGGACGAGAAATTAGCTGTCGGAGGAAGTGTCTTTTCCTTGAGCGCGAGTATTATCTTCATGAGACCTGCTGCACCTGCTCCTGTCAACAGATGGCCTACATTTGACTTGACTGAGCCGATCACGCACTGGCCTTGTTCCCATCCTTTTTCTCCCCAGAGGGTCTTCAGGCTTTTGACCTCTACAGCATCACCTACAGGGGTCCCTGTGCCATGGCATTCAATAATGTCAATGTCCTGCGGAGACCAGCCGACCTGCTCGTATGCTGCCTGCATTGCGCGAAGCTGTCCCTCTGAACTCGGAGCGAGAAGCTTTCCAGCCCTGTCATTTGAAAGCCCGATCCCTCGTATAATTGCATAGATGTTATCGCCTGCCTGGATGGCATCGTCAAGGCGCTTCAGTACAAAGATGCCTGCGCCTTCACCGACCACGAGACCGTTTGCCTTTGAATCAAATGGGGAACAGACACCGTCGGGTGATAAGGCAGTAAGTTTTGAGAATCCCATCTGGGTGTAAAGTGAATCAGCCATAGAGACCCCGCCGCTGAGCATCGCATCTGCCCTTCCTGAAAGCAGCTCATAGCAGGCAAGCTTGATAGCGTAAAGGGATGATGAACAGGCTGCATCAAGTGTGTATGTCCCGCCGCGAAGGCCAAGCGCCTTTGCAAGTATGCCTGCAGGCAGACCTGTCACATAACGGTTCAATGGGTCAACTTCTTTGAATTCAGATATTGTCTTTCCTTTCAGGACACTTTCCTCAAAGCTCTTGCCAAGCACCTGCCAGGAAAGCGCAGAGGATTTCTGTGTCGGCAAGGCAATGTTGCCTATGATGACGCCTGTCCTGCTCCTGTCAAGCCCTTCAGTGACTGCGTTGTTGAACGCATTAACTCCTGCGAATAGGGTGACATGGCAAAGCGGGTCGAGCTTGTCGATGAATGCAGGGTCCATCTCAAGGTCAAGACTGTCTGAAACAGAGAAACTGTCTATGAAACATGCACGTGAAGAATCTGCCTTGTCAGGATGGACGCCTGAGGCTGAGTGTGCATCCTTGGCTGACAAGACCCATCGGCCTTCTGGAACCTCCCTGGAAACGCTCTTGCCTTTTGCTATGTTATCCCAGAAGGTATCAAGATCATGGGCTCCTGGAAATATCCCCCCTATTCCAACAATTGCTATAGGCTGTGAAAACTTCATAATCAGGCTAATCAGTGATTACCAAACGGTTATTTTCAAATGTCTTTTTCAATGATGTATCAACAATGCATTCATATTTTTCCATCCTTGCGATCAATCCTTCTTTATCGTCGATGAATTCAATGTCTGCAACAGCTTTGCTTGATGAACTCTCGATCACATTTACATTTATTCTTGCACTGTCTTTTGGAAATGGCATGAACTGACGATAATTTTTTGCATAAGTAGGCAGGGAGCCTGCCCCAAGATTATCAAAGCTCCACAAAATCATCATCTGGAAGCTGCAGTCCAGCAGAAGAGGGTCTGAGATCCAGTTGCTTCGCAAAGGATTCTCTATCCAGGATGAGGGATCAGGAGCTGTATTGCAGGTAGCTGTCATGCCTTGCTTTGAACAACCGTCTATTTTTGTTATACCCTGCATATCAGGGCCGTGGAACAGGAAATCATCGTAGAAGTTTTTGCTGAGACGCTGAGATGGCTGCGTATCTATTCCAGAAAGCCTGCTTTTGCCCTCTGGCAATGCTGTGGCAAGCATTATCTCAGCCTGTGCATTCCTGAATTCCTTTCCTTGTGAAGAGCTTTTCAGCTCAACAGGAACGACAAATGAATCATCTTTCTTCACAGCCTTTCCTGACAGCACACTTATTGTTACTGATTCGTTGCCATTAAGCCTTATCCCTTTCAGCACGCGAAGTTCATTGAAGCCGTGGAAAATAAGACCTGGGTTGACGTGCATGGCGCCATGGGCAAGCATCTCTATCATCAATGCAACAGGCAGGACTGCTTTTCCGTCGATGACATGTGACTTCAGCACTGGAAACCCTTCTGCGCTGATCTCACGTTCAAAAGAGACAGAGAGATCTGTGGTTGGTTCGGCTTGTTTGGTTTTTGTTGGTTCTATTGGTTCGGTTTTTTCACCAGGGAGATTGCCCAAGATGACCACTTCAACAGGGCCATCAGAAGAGACTTCTTCTACAAGATACTCTGCTCCTGCTTCGAGAGGGATTACTCCTACCCCTTCTTTCTCAAAAAGCTGTTTTAGCGACGGGGTAACCATGCCGCCGTCCCAAGGGCCCCAGTTAGGGGAGACAACCCTGCAGGATGGGTATAGTTTTGCATGCTGCTGTGCGATCTTGTTCAAGACCTCGTTTGCTATAGAATAATCAACCTGTCCTGTCCTGCCATAGCGTCCTGTAGATGAGGAGAACAGCACAATGAACTTGAGTTCTTCTTTCTTTATAGCATTAAGGAGGTTCTTCAGACCTTCGACCTTGGTGCCGTAAACGCGATCAAATTCTTCATCAGTCTTATCTTCGATGAGCTTGTCGGCGATAACGCCAGCTCCGTGGATAAGACCTTTGACAGGACCTAATGAAGAGCTGATTTCATCAAGAGTGTTTTTCAGTTTGTCTGCGTCGCGCACATCCACTGAGCGATAGACTGCTTTTGCTCCAGCAGACTCGATCCTGGAAATATTCTTTAACATCTCCCTATTTGCCATGAGCTTGCGGTACTCTTCTCCTATAAGTTTTGGAGAGGCGTTCTTGCCTGCGTGCAGCATTATCTGACGCTTGATCTCTGCCTCGTTTGTCAAAGGCGCTAGCCAGTCAGGCTCTGGGACTGGGGGTTTGCTCCTGCCGAGCAGGACAAGAGTCGGTCGTTTATTTGCAAATGCAACTGCGCATTCTGCAGTCACGCCTCGGGCGCCGCCAGTGATTGCAATGACCTCGCCTTGCTTCAGAGGGAATCCTTTTGCTGATGAGTCGATCTGTGAAGAGGAAAGCTCGATGCTGACTCGTCCTTGTTTGGAGATGCCGACTTCTTCAGGGCCTTTCAGGAATATCTCGTTTATTATGTCATCAGATGCATCATAATCAGGCGCGATGTCGATCGCCTTGCAGTTCACTTCAGGCCACTCATGGCTCGCTGTCTTTGAAAGCCCTGCCAGCCCGCCAGTGAGAGGTTCGCTATCCGCGTCCAATCCTTTCAGGCCAAAACCTCCGTCGAGACAAGAGACTGTCGCGAAGACTGCACTGCTTTTCTTGCCGCAGGCCCTCAGACCTGGCGCTGCAAGCTGCAGGAGCTTGAATGAATTGACCAGGAAATTGTCGTCTGCGCCTTTCGGTGCAAGGATCAATAATCCGCCAAGAGAAGAAGGAGCGTTCTTTGGCAGGCCGTCAATTGATATTATTTTGGTGCTGTATCCTGCTGATGCCAGTTTTTTTTCGATATTTTCTGTGAGGGATGTCTTGTCATCTGTGATCCATATCTCTTCTTCTTCAGGAACAGATACTTTTTCCCTGTCAGCAGTGTCTAAACTTTGGAGAGAAAGGATAATCCTTTTTAAGTCAGAGATCTTGTTTTTTTTTAACTCGGGCTCGGTTTCCTGT
>JAHWIS010000047.1 GCA_019322385.1 Candidatus Woesearchaeota archaeon | reverse complement strand
TAGCTCTTCCCAGTTGAATTCAGAGAAATTAACATCTTCTTTATGTCCGAGCTTGTTAAGATGATATATGTGCTCTGCAGTCTGGAGTATCTCGCTCCAGCTCTGGTCGCTTACATGTGCGTCCTCTCTTACGCGTGCAGAATTGACTCTCTTGCCATTGACCCTGAAGTTGTTATACCATTCATTAGAATTAGGAAGTTTTGCATTGCTGTCACTGAACTTGTATTTCACAAGCGCTTCAATAAGTGCAGACTTTGAGAGCTCTCCATCGATGTGTACTTTTCCGTCTTTCTGATAGACCTTTGCAGGAGGTACAATCCTTGCAACAGCGCCAGGTATTCCATCCTTTACTGGCGGGACTTCCCAGCCGAATCTATTGTCAAGAACATCATCTTTAACAGAAAGATTGTCTGCCTCTTTCCTGACTATTGAAGTCAGCTTGTCGTTTCCTTCGTTTATTCCTTCGCCCATGCTCAACACCACATCCTTATTTCTGTACTACTATGAGTAATCGGAGACAGCTCTTTTAAGGCAATCGTAGAAAAGGGTAATATCTATATTGCCTAGACCCATATTAGAAAGCGTTGATTATATTTAAACCTTTCGTTTATTAGTCACTCTCGAGTAGTCAAAACACCCTTTTTAAGCAGCCTCTCTAATGTCTGTTTCCTGGCTTTCTGGGCTCTCATAGTCAAGCCTGTTCTCCAGTTCTTCAAGCATTTTTCCTGTGTTTTCCATGTCTTTTTCAAGGCTATCCAGCGATGCCACATATTCAACATGCCTCTGCTCATGTTCAGGACTGGTGAGCTCTGCGATTGTTTCATCTATCTCCTTGATCTTGTACTCTATCTCTGTCATAGGATCTGTCTCTGTGATCGGGATGTAATCATCATCGTATTCTGGATCATTGGCCATCTGCTCAGCATATATCTGCTTTGCAAGCTCTGGAGTGACTCCTTTGTAGAACATGGCAATGTTCTCAACAGGCATTGCCTTGCCGAAATAAGCATCCTTGAACGTGTCTGCGATGGCTTCTCTGTCTTCAGGCGCAAAGCTATCTGGTGTGAGCTCAACATCAAGCGACACTTCATCATCAATATTATCATCATATACTGGCTCTTCGACATCTATAGGTATCTGCTCATCAAGCCATGCGGACTCTTCAATAGGCTCTTCGAATCGTATAGGCACAAGCTCTTCATCTTCGTCAATAGGCTCTTCGACATCTATTGGAATCATGTCGTCAAGCTTTGCTTCCTGTGCTTCTGCGACCTTTGCCTTGACAGTCTTTATCATGCCGTCATGTATCATATTAAATGCGCCCTTGTCTGGATCTGCGTCTTCATAATACTCAACATCAGGGGTGGCAGGAACTTTTTCAGGCTCAACTGCGTCATCTGGAGCTCTGCACTCTTCTACAACAGACTCGTGTACCATGTCTGTGCTTACAAGGCTGCCGTCGAATTCTGTAGACCTGTTAGCAATAAGGTCATCAATATCTATCCCGTACTGCGCCAACCATTTCGTTGCCATATCTTTCTGTCTTTCTGTACCATAGCCGCCTCTCCACCACTGCATAACGCCTTTCCCGAACTTCCTTGTACCGTACCAGTATGCTGCGTTTATGACGCCTTGGTTTGAGATGACTTTCTTTCCGTCAGAAGAAAGATTGTAATCATGATTCTTTGAAAGAGGGTGATCCTCCCTCACAAGATCTCTTATGTCCTCGGTAGCAGCAACCCTGCATGTGTTTTCCCAAGCCTCTGATTCAAACTCTGGTTTTGCCTTGTGTTGCATAGTCTCTTCTTTTGCAGGCACTTTATCATCTTCTGCACCTTTGCCATTATTGTCTGAAAGCAGTGCGTAAAGACCTATCAGCCCTGCGATTGTAAATGTAGCTATGCCTGCAAAAATGCCGAATCGGCTTTTCTTGTCTCTGTCGTCATAAGAGCCTCCGCCGCCTCCACCACTTCCGCCGCCGGTTGCGAACTCAGGCTTATCATCTTCTTGATTAGGGATCTTTTCTCCTGCCAGAAGATAAGATCCGGGTTTTTCAAGGTCTACTTCAGCAGGCTTCTCTTCAGTAGGCTGCTCTTTAACATGCTTGTGCTTCTCTTCCCATGATTCTAACATATTCTGCAGACCGTCAATGCCATTACCATTCTGTTTTTCAGGCCTTACTACAACAGCTGTGCTCTCTTTAGGCTCTTCAGGCTGGGTCTCATCTTCAGAAACTTCACGAATATACTCCCTTTTCTCAGAAGCGTCCTGCGCACCATTTCTTGTCAGTGCAGTCATTTCCTCACGTTCTTCAGGAGTCTGTTCTAATGTAGGATCCTCGTCGGGTTCAGAAAGATCAGGTATCGGTTTCACTTCCTGTTTAGGTTGTTCTTCAGGCTGCAATGCAGGCATTTCAGGAGATGTCTCTTCGAAATCAGGATAGATAGGCTTATCGCCGGATTCAGCAATTGTTTCTGTATCATCAAAGATACTTTCAAGCACTTCTGTTCCGCCGCCAGGAGGCAGGCCTGGGCTCATGCCATCTGTGCGTTCTTCTAACTCGAAGTAATCTGAGGACAGGAGTGCTGGTGCTTCTTTTTTGTCATCATTAAGAGAAGGAACATTATCTGCTGCTTCCACTGGCTGCACAACTTCGTATTCATTGCCATCTACCGAGACTGTATCCTTTTCTTTAGGCCCTAAGATCTTCTCTTCAAGAATCTCTGCTGGAGTTTTCTGAGGTGTTTCTGGAGGTAGTGTGCTTGCAGCATCTATGACTTTAACTTTCTGTTCAGCTTCAACACTCTCGACGATTGCAGGGCTTTCCACGACAGCAGGAACATTATCCGTCACGATCTCTCCATTGAGGACACTATTGACTGCGCTGCCCAATGAGTCTGGCACATCTTCTACTTCAGGTTCTGGAAATCCGCTATTCGGGACTGCCTCTTTCAAGGGTTGTTCTGCGTATGGCAGTGTCGGTTCAGCGAATCGAGGATCAGGATGTGTGTCTATCTCTGACTGCTGCGCGCAGGTCGCGAGTGGATCCAGTTCCTCTTCAGGAACAAATGCCTGTGAATCTCCCCTGAGCATTTCCATGGTGCCTTCTAAATCAAACTCAAGCGCGCCCATGATCATATTGAACTTGCCGAAATTAGAAACAAGATATCTTCTTGAAGGGCCTTCATAACCTTCTTCATTCAACAGCTGCTCCCAGGTCTGTGGAATCTTTCCGTCATGCTTTTGAATGTATGAGTTCCGTTCTTCCCACATGTATTTTGCTGCAACATCAACAGGCCAGTGGTCGCATTCTATCCTGGCTTCTTCAATTATTACTTGCGCTTCGATGCTTTTTGCTTCTTCTTGCGGGGTTTGTTTTTTACCTTTCCCCTTTTGGATTTTTTTCTTGGTTTTTTCAACTACCTTTGTGACCTTTTTTCCTAGGAGTTCATTTACCTTATCGATAACATCTGCAGCTGTTGGTCTGTCATCATTCTCGCTCATTGGATCCCCCAAACATGTTCTTGGGCTGTACAGCCCTTTAGGTGTGTATTTAGAAGATTTCTATGAAGACCCCCTATTCACACCCAAATGTGGTATTAGTAATCGCTTTCCCTATATAAATATTTGGTTTTTTAGTTACTATTAAGTGGTAATATTGGTTTTGGTGTCAAAGCTTCAGATGGCTTGTAGAGGTTGAAATAGGGCTGTATAGGGCTTAAAGAAAAGAAATAAGAAAAAAATAATATTAAAACTTGAAATTCTTAGCAAACTGGCCGATGATAGGCAATGGCTTCTGCGCGCCATTGACTGAATTTATGATGCCCAATATCACGAATATGAGCATTATAATCCAGAATGCTATCCAGAGAAGTGATATTAGTGCCCAGCCGATGAATGGTATCCAGATCAGGATCGCTGCCAGGATGCTCAGACCGATTGAAAGAGCCACTGCAGTTATCACGAGCACAATGCTCTGTTTTGCGTGGTAATTGGCAAACTTGTTCTTGCGCATCTGGTCATCAGCAAAATACCAGATGATGCCTACTATCCAGACAAGGTATAGCAGAATAGCGCAAACCTTGCCTTCCTCAACTTCATTTCCACCTGCTTTCTTTTTAGCCATATAATCGCCTCCTTTGTTTCAAAAATGAATTCAAGCAGAATAAGGCTGGTGTATATTTAAAGGTTTTGCTCTTATGCAAGCCCTAGATTGTCGAGTACTATGCTCTTGTCGAACTTCTGCAGATCATCATATGTCTGGCCTGTTCCGATGAAAAGTATGGGCTTGCCGGTGACGTAAGATACAGAAATCGCTGCACCGCCTTTCTCATCAACATCTGCTTTTGAGAGGACTATCCCATCGATGTCGATTGCATTGTTGAACTGCTGCGCCTGCTCGATGCAGTCATTGCCTGTTATAGACTCTCCGATGAATATTTTCATGTCAGGATCCGCGACCCTGATTATCTTCTTCATCTCATCCATGAGGTTGACATTCGAGTGCAGCCTGCCAGCAGTGTCTACGAGGACAACATCGATGTTCTTTGACTCTGCATACTTTATACCGTCAAAAGCGACTGCAGCAGGATCGCTTCCGTAATCGTGCTTTATGAGCTTGACTCCTAGCTTGTTGGCATGTTCCTCCAGCTGCTGTATCGCTGCTGCCCTGAAGGTGTCTGACGCGACCATCACTGTCTTGAGGCCGTTGTTCATGAAGAACTGCGCCATCTTTGCGATCGTGGTTGTCTTCCCTGAGCCGTTGATGCCTACAAAGACTATCACATAAGGTTTGTCGTCCTTCCTCTTTTCTTTTATCTTTCTAAGGATATCAACAGGCTTTGTGCTTAGTATCTGGTCCATGCTCTCCTCTAAGGACTGGAGGACGATGTTCTCTATCTGCGACCTCTTGACCTTCTTGTCGACGAGCTTGCTGTGCAGGTCATCCCTTATCTTCTCGATGACCTCTACTGCGACATTGTTCTCCAGCAGAGCGAGCTCAAGATCAAAGAATATGCTGTCGAATTTTGATTCTGAGAGTTTCTTGAGACCTAATCCTTTTGTCAGTTTCTTGAAGAAGCCTTTTTTCTCCTCTTCTGGTTCTGGCTCCTCGATCTCCTCTACTTCCTCTTTTGTCTCTTCGAGAAGCTCTTCTTCTTTCTCTTCTTCCTTTATCTCCTCTTTCTCTTCTTCGACTGCTTCTTTTTCCTCTTCTTTTACTTCTTCTTTCTCTTCTTCTGGCTCCTCGATCTCTTCAACTTCCTCTTTTTTCTTTTTCTTGAATATCCTCTTGAAGAATCCAGGCTTTTTCTTCTCTTCTGGTTCAGGCTTGTCAGAAAGCAGAGCTTTCTGAGCATCATCAGAAACGCTTTGCGTTTCTGAGACTTCGATTTCTTCTACTTCTTCTTTTGTCTCTTCGAGAATCTCTTCTTCTTTTTCTTCCTCTTTAATCTCTGCTTTCTCCTCTTCAAGTTCCTCTATCTTCTCTTCTTTGGGTTCGGCTTTCTCTTTCTTCTCTTCTGGTTCAGGCTCTTCCTCTATCTCTTCAAGTTTCTCTATTGCAGAATTCACCTCGAGAAGAGGTTTTAGGAGTATGTCTTTTGTCTTATCGTCCCTGCTCTTCTTCTTTGTTTTTGCAGGGAAACCAAGTATGTTCATGATCGAGTCGATCTCTTCATCAGAATATGATTCAAGTGATTCCTTGAGCCCGAGCAGCTCTGCGCTCAGCTCTGGTTCAGGCGGTTTCTCTTCCTCTTTCTCCTCTTCAACTTCTTCTTTTTCTTCAGGTTCTGGTTCCTCTTCTTCTACTTCTTTTTCTTCTATTTCCCTTTCTTCTTCCTTCTCTTCAGGCTCCTTGACAATAGGCTCTGCCTCTTCCTCGATACTTTCTGGAACATCCTCTGCCTCTTCCTCGACATCCTTGGAGAATTTCGATACCGCCTTCTTCAGCTTATCTTTTAAGAATTTGAACATTTTCAGTCTTCAACAAGCTTCTTGAGCTCCAGCTCCAGCTGCTGGAACTTCGTGAAATGCTCTGCCAGCTGCTGCGCGATCTGTTCCTTGTACTTGTCTATCTCATCAGACTGCTTCTTGAGCAGATCCTTTGTGCCGTCGACATCCTTCTCGACAACCACGCCGCCCCCGACATTCACCAGGAACTTATGGTTATCATCCATCGTTGCCTTGAAGAAGACGCCTCCTGACACAGGCACGAGCACCTCTTCACCAGGCTTTGCCTTTGAGATATCTGCAATGGACTGCTCAATAGCACTGGCTTCTGCTGTCTGCGCCTCGAGCCTCTCCATCTGCTGCTGCAGCTGCTTAATCTGCTGCTCTGCAACCTGGTACTCCACGTACTTCTGCTGGATCTCCTTCTGCTTTTCAGCAGTCGCTTCATTTTCCTGCTTTGGTCTTTCTTCTTCTGCCATCTTATGCTGTTGGATTTAGAGTTTATTTAATAACTTTTCTAAAAACTCCTCGTACTTCTCCTCGCCTGCCAGGAAGTCAGGATGGTCCTCTACAATGAACACTGTCTTCCCTTCCTCTTTCAGCGTCCTGAGCTCGCTCTGGACAAGTGTCTTGAGGAGCTTCTTCTCATTATCAGTGAAGCTCATTTTCTCACCTTCCTCTTTTTAGGTTTCTGTTCAAGGAAACCAAGGTCCT
>JAHWIS010000001.1 GCA_019322385.1 Candidatus Woesearchaeota archaeon | reverse complement strand
AATCGGCACATGGTCTTGCTTTATTCTGCCTTGTTCTTTGTAGCGAACAGCTTGCACATGTTTGAGCCGCTTATCATTGCGAAAGTCCTCAACATTATCCAGGAACAAGGCGTAACTTCTGCCAATCTCTCAACAATATTGTGGTATCTCTCATTGTTCATATTCCTGTATCTTGGTTTCTGGGCATTCCATGGCCCTGCCCGTGTTATTGAGAGGAAGAACGCTTTCCTCTGCAGGGCAAATTATAAGAAGCATCTTGTTGATGGGACCCTTGGTTTATCCCCTGAGTGGCACACAGACCATCATTCAGGCGATACTATCGATAAGATTGAAAAAGGCACGCGGGGCATGTTTGAGTATTCAGGCCATGTTTTCGAGGTTATAAGCGCTGTTATAAAGCTTATAGGGTCCTATTTCGCTTTGGCATACTTCAATCTTCACTCAGCATACATAGTCGCGTTCCTCGGCATCGTATGCATCTCCACTATTCTCACATTCGACAAGTATCTGCTGCGACAGTACAAGGAGCTGAACAGGGCTGAAAACAGGATATCGGAGAAGATCTACGACATAATAAGCAATATAACCACAGTCATCATACTCAGGATCGAGCGGCTCGTATCAAGCTCTATTTACAAGAGGGTAATCGCTCCTCTGAAACTTTTTGTAAGGAACAACAAATTGAATGAGACCAAGTGGTTCACTGTCTCTTGCTTTTCCTCGACGATGATGTTCCTTGTTATAGGATCATATATCTACTTCAACTTCACGAAAGGCAACGTTATTTTAGTCGGCACAATCGCCGCCCTTTACGGCTATGTGAACAAGATAAGCCAGACATTGTTCCATTTCGCCTACAGGTATGGCGATATTGTCAAGTGGCGCGCACAGGTATCTAATGCAGAAGAGATCTCCGATAATTTCAAGAAAAAGAAAAAGACCGTTCCTGTCAAGATTAAAAAGTGGAAGGATCTGCGCATAGAGAATCTGAAGTTCTCATATTATACAGCCAGTGAACATCTCCATCTTGACAATATCTCGCTCGATATCATGAGGGGGCAAAGGATAGCGTTAATTGGGGATTCAGGTTCAGGCAAGACCACTTTTATGAGAATCATCAGGGAATTATACCATCCGAAGCACTTGAAGATGTATCTCGACGGCAAACAGATCAAGAAAGGCTTCAAGGCGATTAGCAATGAAATCGCGCTCATACCTCAGGATCCAGAGATATTCAGCACTACAATCAAGGAAAACATCACTCTCGGGATTTACAGGCCTATGAAAGAGATCAAGTATTTCACAGACATGGCGCGTTTCACTGAAGTCGCTAACAGGCTGCCGCGCAAGTGGAATTCATCAATCGTAGAGAAAGGCGTCAACCTATCAGGAGGAGAAAAGCAGAGGCTGGCACTTGCAAGGGGATTGATGGCCGGCAAGAACAAATCGATACTGCTCCTTGACGAGCCTACTAGCAGTGTAGATCTGAAGAACGAGCTAAAGATATTCCACAATATCTTCAATAAGTTCAAGGACAAGACCATAATCGCTTCTGTCCACCGCCTCCACCTGCTTATGCTGTTCAATAAGATATATTATTTCAAGAACGGGAAGATAATCGCAGAAGGGAATTTCTGGGAATTGCTTGATAAGTCCAAGGATTTCAGGAATATTTGGGAGAAATATCAGAAGGCCAAACGCCTGGATATGGATAGTTATTAGGACCCTCTTAAACTCAACCAGAAAAAACTTTATAAACTCAGCTGCATTAACTATATTATACAATACTGTGGGGTGTTCAGATGAAAAAACTAGCTATTTTGGCAATTCTTATAGTATCTATGTTTCTTGTAGGCTGTGCCTATACACAGATAGGTGCTGATGCAGATGATAAAGAGGCTGAAAAGACCTCAACCAAGACCAGGGAGATCTCTTCAAAGACAACCACTGCTGATGAAGACGAGGAAGAAGAAGGTGAAGAGCTGCATGTCAAGGACACCTCAACAGGTGAGACAGTGACTTTGAAAAAGATCCCTGACTACCGAAGGGACAGGGACGTGACAGAGAAGTGCGACATGGACTTCCCAGTAGAATGCGTCAAGTTCCTTGCAAAAGATGGTATAGAATACCTGACAATAAAGAACGCTGGCTATACCTCAAAGCTAAACCAAGTCACTCTCACTCTGAACAACGATGAGTGCGACCCGGTTGAGACATTTATAGAGCCTGGCCAGAACAAGGACTTTGAGTGCTTTGAGGATGCTGACGAGAACGGCATTGTCGTAGGAAACCTTGAGATAGAGTATTATTCACCGATTGAGCAGAAGCATGACTCAAAATCAGGCGTACTGGTCGTCAGGATGGAATAAAGCCTTTTTTTCTTCTTTTTCTTTATTTAAACCAATTACCAAACCTTTATATACAGCCTCTTTT
>JAHWIS010000046.1 GCA_019322385.1 Candidatus Woesearchaeota archaeon | reverse complement strand
GGAGCTTTTCCTCGTCCCCTATATCTGCCATAGCTCTCTTATCATTGAGCATCTCCTTCAGAATTCGCCTTGTTTTGTCTAATAACATCAGAACTACTGCCACCTCTTTTGTTTTCTGATACTGTGATAATTAACCATCAAGATTATTCTTTGACTACATCAAGAGATACTATCTCTAATGCGGTCTCTGGCACTATCTTTATCGCGTTATTGCCTTCAATGATGTAGTCATTGATGTTCTTTGAGTATGTCCTTTCGCGCTGGAACAGGCTGGTCTCTCTTCCGTTGATGTTTATCTTGCCTGACTTCTGTTCTGTCCCTTCTGTGAATGTCAGCGTGAGCATCACATTGTATTTCCCATCCCTGACATCTTCCATTGTCTCTTCTGTTATATCGAAATAATATGCTGGCTGCAATACCTCTTTCAGCTCAGAGGTTATCCTTATCAGGTCGACAAGATAATTACCTTTCTCGCTGTCAAACACTATCGTGTTTTCCCCTTCCCGCAGCACATCTGGCGTGAATTCTATTGCAATCCTTCCGCCGCAGTCTGGGACTGAATAGTAGACTGAATGCTGGTTTATCAGCACATTGAGCTTGCCTGCCTTGCCGGTCGCACACTCTGGTGTGAATCGGAGTACAGCCCTTTTGACGTTTGATTTCTCTGTTGCTGACACGATGAATATGTTCCTGCTCATCTGCTGCGATATATCCTTTACATTTCCTGTTACCTGCAGGTTCTCAAGATTGTGTCTGTTGACTCTCCAGAACCTTGCGCCAGATTTCTCAGCCGCAAGCTCTATCTTGTTCTCCCCTCTGACAACAAACTTGCTGTTTATCCTGACAGGCTCTGGGTTCTCTTTTGTTATCTCAGCATTGAACACCTCATTGCCATTCACCTTGACAATCAGTGCTCCTTTCATCTTCTTATCAACAAATGACAATAGGATATTCTCTGTATTTTCAGGATCTTCAACTGTGAAGTACATCGATGCGGTTTTCTTGCCAAATATGGATGATTTGACTGTTGCAGCAGTCAATACACCTAGGACATCTGATTCTTCTTTGGCATAAAGCACCACAGATGGTATATTGTGCTCTATTTCCTCAGATGATATGCTTGATAGTGTGCCTGGACTTGCCTTGAGTATTGTCTCGTTGACAGACACTCCTGCAGCCGCCCCTTCTTCTGTGACATTGCCTTCAAGTATCTGGTCCCTGAAGCTGGGTGGTATGAATAAGAGATAGAATATAATCAACAATGCAATCACTGCAATCAGTGTTGCTGCTGCACCTGCTTCCTGTGCCTTTCTAGAGAACGGTCTTTTTGGGGGTTTTAATCGCGACAAGGTATTCACCTTTTTATAAATGGTTATACTTGTTATTACTCTAAATGAATATCTTTATATATTTATGTCTTTCTATTTGCAAATGCCTAAAACAGGGTCTAAAGCCGTTTAAAATGAAAATTTTGCATTTCCGTAAAAATGAAGCAAAGCTTGTTGTTGAAAATATTGATGACCTTTGGCAGTTGTCAACCATCATCGATTCAGGCGATACCCTGAAAGGTAAGACTTTCAGGAAGATCAAGCTAGGTACAGCTGAAGAGCGTTCTCAAAAGATAACAAAAAAGCCTGTTTTCCTTAGGATTGGCATTGAAAAGGTTGAATTCCATCGTTATTCAGACATTTTGAGGGTGTCTGGAAAGGTCCTGGAGGGCAAGGAAGACATCCCTAAGGGCTCTTACCACACATTCAATGTCGAGGCAGGCACTGCAATCACCCTGATCAAGCCAGAATGGTTGAAATACCAGCGCCAGAAGCTTGAGGAAGCAGCCAAGGAAAAGAAGACTGACACCCTTATCTGTGTATTTGACAGGGAAGAGGCATATATTGCACTGATGAAGAAGTATGGCTTTGACATTTTGACAGAGCTCAAGGGCGATATCGCCAAGAAAGCAGAGGTCAGCCAGCCTGTCAAGAATTTCTATGAAGAGATCATAAAGACAATGCAGGAATATGTCAAACGCCATAACATCAAGCATGTTATCCTTGCGAGCCCTGCATTCTGGAAAGAAGAGCTCCTGAAAAACCTGAAGGATGATGAGCTCAAGCAGAAGATGACACTTGCTACATGTTCTTCCTGCGATAAGAGCGCGATAAATGAGGTCTTGAAGCGCCCAGAGGTCCAGACAGTACTCCAGCAGGACCGTATCGCTGCTGAGATGAACATTGTTGAGGATCTTCTCTCTGAGATCTCAAAGCAAGGCGCTGCAGCCTATGGGGTTGACGAGACAGGCACTGCTGTCCAGGCAGGAGCTGCAAAGGCACTCCTTGTCACAGACAATCTTATCCAGAAGACAAGGCAGGAAGACAAATTTGAAAAGATTAATAGGATAATGAAGACTGCAGACAAGATAGGAGCAACAATCCATATAATATCATCAGACCATGAAGGTGGCAAGAAGCTTGATGGTCTGGGCGGCATCGCCGCGATCCTAAGATACAAGATGAATTATTGAGGTGGAAAAAATGCATAAGCAATTTTATGTCGTGACGCGTTCAGGAAGCAAGTATCCTGTTGAGTATAAAGGTCATCTCTTGAAAAGAAAGCCTGAATTCACAATAATCGTTCAGGGTGAAAAGAGGGATATTAGGGCTATTGGGAAAGGAAGTAACCCTTATGCAATCTACGAAAAGTTCAGAAAAGAAAATAGGAAAATTAGTTACCACGACCTGAAGCCAGGTTTGTTCATTGTTTTTACTACTGGGAAAAAAGGGGAAAGGATGATGTTTGGCCATACATCTGAAATAGCAGCAGTCTATGAAAAAGTTGACCAGAAACTGGGTAAGAACATGATCCTTGTCTTTGATTCAAAAAAAGGACCTATCACAGTTGATGCCAACAAAGTCCAATTTTATCAGAAAGAAGCATAATCTTTTATTTTTTCCTTAACTTTTTTCCAGGACCTTCCTCACTTCCCTTGCCATCATCAGCTCTTCATTTGTGGGTATCACGAATGCCCATATTCTCGACGTGAATGATGATATCTTTGTCTTGTTCTGACCGTTCGCTTTCTTGTCTGTCCTGAATCCGATATAGCTGAAGTGTTTGAGCACATCTTCCCTCACCCACCATGCATTCTCGCCGATGCCGCCTGTGAACACGACTGCATTCACTCCATTCATCGCAGCGATATATGCGCCGATATATTTAGCCAATCTATAGCAGAACACGTCGTGAGCAAGCTTTGCATTCTTGTCTTTCTCAAGCGCAATATGGATGTCACGCATGTCTTTCCTGCCGCAAATACCAAGAAGCCCAGACTCGTTGTTCAGCATCTTCTCTGCTTTCTTATGATCCAGTTTTTCCTTATGTTGCAAAAACAATGCAATCGCTGGGTCGATGTCTCCGCTTCTTGTTCCCATTACAAGACCTTCAAGCGGTGTGAAACCCATTGAAGTGTCGACGGATTTTCCGTGGCTGATAGCCGCAACAGAACATCCGTTCCCGAGATGGCATGTTATTATCTTTGCTTTCTCGACAGGCTTTGACATGAGCCTTGCAGCCTCGCAAGCAACATACTCATGGCTTGTCCCATGGAACCCGTACCTTCGGATCTTGTGCTTCTTTGCGATTTTCAGAGGTAATGCATATGTGTATGCCTTTTCAGGCATTGTCTGGTGGAATGCAGTGTCGAACACAGCGACCTGCGGCACCTTGAACAGTTTCATGCACGCCTTTATCCCTTTGACCTCTGGAATATTATGTAATGGAGCAAGCTCTGATATCTTCTCAAGCTCCCTGACCTTCTTTGCAGTCAATCGTGTAGGCTTTGAATGGCTTCCTCCATGCACCACTCTGTGACCAATTGCATCTATCTTGATATCCCTCTTCTTTATCTGCGTGATTATTTTCCTTATACCTGCAGAATAGTCCTTCACCCTTTCCAGATAACCTCTAAGAACTGTCTTGTCTCCTTGGAATACATCGTACTTGATTGACGATGATCCTATGTTCAGAATCAATATATGTTCCATTTCACCCTCTTTTTTTTGCGATTGATTAACAAACAAATAAGAAAACTATTTAAATACTTTCCTATCGAAAAGCCAAAGAGGTGCGAACATGGCTGAATCACAACCGAAAATAATAGAAAAAGATACAAACAAGCTGGATCCCCCGCCCAATCTTCTTGATTACAAGAAGACATATGGTGATTTCTCCTGGAATACTGCTGAAAAAGAGATCACATTCTTTGATGATAAAAAGATAAATGCTGCATACAATGCAGTCGACAAGCATCTAGATACAGAAACAAAAGACAAGGTAGCTATCCATTGGATTGGCGATGACGAAACAAAACATATCACATATGCTGACCTTGCAAAGCTCTCTAACAAATTCGCGAATGTCCTAAAGTCTCAAGGCATAGAAAAAGGTGATCGTGTCTTTATATTCCTTCCAAGGATCGAAGAGCTCTATGTCAGTTTCCTTGGGATCCTTAAGGCAGGGGCGATTGCATCAACCCTGTTCGCTGCATTCGGCCCTGAGGCTCTGCTCGACAGGCTGAGCGACAGCGGGGCAAGGATATTGATAACAACGCCTGACCTCAAGGAACGCGTCGACAAGATCCGTGACGAGCTTCCAAAGCTCGAGAAGGTTATTGTAGCAGGTGAGTATGAACCAAAAGACAAAGAGCTTAATTTCCACAAAGAGATGGAATCAGCAAGCGAAGACTTTGATATGGTTCATATGGATCAAAAGGATAAAGCATACATGCTTTACACCTCAGGCACTACAGGCAAGCCCAAAGGAGTTGTCCACACCCATTACGATATAGTACATCAGCATCTCACAACAAAATGGATACTTGACCTTCATCCAGATGATGTCTATTGGTGTACTGCAGATCCTGGATGGGTGACAGGGATTGCATATGGCATCCTTGGCCCTTTTTCAAACGGCGTCACTTCTATTGTTGACGCCAGAAGGTTCAGTGCAGAAAAATGGTACCAGGTGCTGAATGACTACAAGGTCACTGTGTGGTACACTGCTCCCACAGCAATCAGGATGATGATGAAAGAGGACAGTGGTCTTGCAAAGAAATATAATCTCTCTTCCCTGCGGCATCTCTGTTCTGTTGGAGAACCCTTAAACCCTGAGGCTATCTGGTGGGGCCTTAAGAATCTTGGTTTGGCATTCCATGACAATTGGTGGCAGACCGAGACAGGCGGAATACTCATAGCAAACTACGCGAGCATGGACATCAAGCCTGGAAGCATGGGCAGGCCTTTCCCAGGAGTGACTGCTGCGATTATTGACAATGATGGCAATGAGCTTCCTCCAGAAACAGAGGGCAATCTCGCCATAAAGCCTGGCTGGCCTTCTATGATGATCGAGATATGGAACAACAAGGAGAAATACGACACCTACTTCAAGGACGGATGGTACCTGAGCGGCGACAAGGCAAGGATGGACACTGATGGCTATTTCTGGTTCATCGGCAGAGCTGAT
>JAHWIS010000045.1 GCA_019322385.1 Candidatus Woesearchaeota archaeon | reverse complement strand
TGGGAGTCGACTTTGACATGACAAGCCCAAGCGGCAAGAAGTACCATGTCGCAAGCCAGGTCGGAATGAGGCTTAGCAACCATCTTTCCAGTGCAAAGGGAGTTGCCATTGACAAGAACGGAAGGCTGCTAGGCAAAGGCAAAGGTAAAGGAGTCGGACTGACAGGCGAAGCAGTAGCAGGCGGAGCATCTGGAAAGACAATCGCTGGCGTAATTATGCTGGTGATCCTTGCAGTGCTTGTCGGAGCGCTAGTGTGGATGAAGAGACGACAGAAGTAAATACAATTTTTTAATTTTTTTTCTTATTTCTTTTCTTTTTCTTGGAAACTTATCATTCACCGGAACCAGATATACAGGACAATCCCGACACCAAAAGAAGCAAGCGAGAATAAGTTGACCTGGTTGCTGCTTATATTCAGGCGCATCCGTTTCATAAATTCAGAAGTGTATGAATGATCGTAATTCTTCCTGCTCTTTATTGGGTGTCCGCGAAGGTATTGCATCGCAGTTGTCAAAGGGCAGATTAAGGTGAATTTCCTCCGGATAACAAGCGCGAACAGGAACTGCACAATGAGGACGACCACCATATACCAGAAATGGAACGCAACCCTTCCAACCCATACAGACTTCGGGATGAAGAATAAGCCGAACCAGATGACGATGATAGGGAGATGCGCCCAGAATATTGTCTCAATAATGAGTTTTCTGAATCTCATTTTCGTGTTGAATAATTGACTGCTTATAAAATTTTGTAGTGTATATAAAAGATTTGTATTACGGAATCCTGAATGTTTCAGTGTCTGAGTTTCAGGTCATTGATTCTCATGTATCTTTTCCTGTTCTTTTCAACACAATAGGGATCTGTGGCGTCCTTATCTCTTGATATCGCGAATGTTGATGTGCAATCCTTTGAGATGGACCCGTGTGTTGAGATATACTTGCCTAACCTGTTGTATGCCAGATTGATTAATGCGCTTCCTGAGACGTAGCCGTCCTTAAGGCTGACAAGGATGTCTGCATGGTCCTTGACACCATGGAAGGCATCGTGCAGCCTGTGCACAGCATCAGGGAAATTGTGATCAGCTGAAGATGCCAGCAGTTCACTGGCGGTATAGCTTCCTTCCAGCTTGCCAAGGATGGGCTTGCCTTCCAGGCTTTCGCAGGAGAACCTGTCCCCTTCTTTTGTTATCCTCACCATCCCTTGCCTGTTCGATACTATGATTGACCTGTCGCTCAGCCTGCAGGCTGCGAGCTCGACTGCTGATTCATCGCTGATCAGCCTGGTAATTCTTCTCTTCATCCTGTCGTCAGCAGATCTGTGGCAGTAGAGCTGGCTGAATGACAGCAACCCTGAACGTATGGTCAGTATGTCGTTCTTTCTTTTGAGGCTGGAACTCCTTATCCTGAAACCATTTTCCTCCAGAATCTTTTCTACATAGATGTTCTTCAGCCCTTTCTTCCTGGGAATGCTCATGCCATGGTCTGAATAGAATGTCACATCGCATTTGGGGTCTATGTCGGGGAATATCTCCTGGTCGACCCTTCTTAACAGGTCTTTGATCGCAGCGTCCCCGAACTTATGGCAAAGGGCGTCGCTGGAGCTAAGATAGATTGATGTTCTCTTTTTGTTGTTGCTTATCTCTTTCTTTATGCTGCGAATGTCCCTGTCAATCACTGTGTTGGGAAAATTATATGTGAGTCCGTATGAGATTATGTTGTAATCAGGCACTGATCTTGAATAGGCGAGTCCATGCATCCTTCTGGTCGTGTAGAGCAGGCGTGAATAGAATATCGTCCTCTGCGTTTTGCGCGAAAATGTCTTCTCTGCCTGATAGGAAGTGCTTGTCAGCCCGAAACTCGGAGCGACAGCATATTCACTTGTGGTGGGGAACCTTGATATGAGCAGCAGAGGCTTTCTTTTGTCGAAGAATCCTCTTATGTTGTGGAGCTTTTTCCACTGGCTTTCTATCACCCTGTAGGGTACTGCGTCTATACCTAGTTTAAGGCTCTTCATCTTTTCTTGAACTCCGCAATATATGCGTACCTCTTCATGAACTTGTTAATGTTTAGTTTTCCTTTCCCTTGCTTTTCCAATTTCTTGAGGTGGTGCAGCACCTCTGGCCTGTGTTTTACATGGAACAGTCCCAGCCACCATTTCAGGATTGCTCTGAACCATCTGGGAAGGTCGCGCTGGTCCCAGAAATCTATGATGTACAGTGTTTTTTTTGGTTTCATGCTTTTAAGTGCGGCATTGATGGCCTGTTTTGAGTTAGGTATCATCGAAAGTGTGTAAGAGAAGAATATTGTGTCGAAATTGAGATTGAATGTGTTTTTGTTCAGCTTTTCTGCAAGGCAGTGCTTCAGTCTTATCTTCTTTTGGAGCCTTCTGCGCTTCAGCTTCCTGTCTGCGGTCTCGAGCATCTTGGTAGATGCGTCGATTCCATATAATCTTGCTTTTGGTTGTCTGCGGGCCAGCTTGATGAGGTTCCTTGCAGTGCCTGCGCCGACTTCTAGTATTTTATCTCCTCTGCTTATCTTCATGCGTTCCAGAAGCTGGTCTCTTCCGATGAGAAAGAACTTGCGGCAGGGGTCATATATGAAACGCTGATATGAGTATATGCTGTCCATTAGCTGAACATGGCTTTGCTTTGTCTTTTTCATCTTCAGCATAGGGTATAGAGGTGAACTCCTTCATAGAATCCTGTGCGCTCTTCCTTGGCCAGCTGTCCAGAAAGCTTCTGGTGGTACTTGAACCTTTTCAAGAGCTTTGGGTTGAGGGACTTTTCTATAGGAGATTCCTTTGTGATTGTCCTGAACAGTATCCTTGATTTAGGCATTGCAGTTTTTAGTATTAGTTTCCACAGATTATTGATCTGTTTTTTTGTCATCCAGTCCTGCGCATCGAGCAGGTTATAGCAGTTGAAGCTGTTCGCGGGTTTTGAGCGGAGATATTCGTGCAAAGAGCAAAGCTGCACATTTATACGGTCGACATTCCTCTTTATCTTCTTGTAGTTCTCTTCCTTGAGGTATTCAGGCAATGCTTTTCTTTTTTCAGTGTCATACTTCCTATCAACTGCCTGCCACACAAAATAATTGTCTTCGACAGGGTGATTGCACATCAGCCGAATCATGCGATTCTTCATATACAAAGACAGGTTTCCTTTGAACTCTTCTCTTATTTTTCTCCACTGTTTTGGAGGGATGCCGAGAGATGAGCGGAACAAAGGTGACGCTACGAAAGTTATTGCTCTTGCACTGCGGGAAAAAATAGACCTGATGAAATGCTCTTTGACAATCTTTTTCTGTTCTTTCATATTTTTGGCATGAAGCAGCAGTGTTGGCTGCTTTCGATACAATATTGTCCATAGTTTCATAATGAGAAGGAATTTTGCCTGTAATCCATAGTTGTAGAAGTTTTTTTTGAAATAATTGATGCGCGCCATACTCTTTGTGCTGATGAAGCTCGTCTCCCAGAAATTTCTAGTGATTGGGTCTAGATTAGGGGCTATGTGTTTGTAGTATCTCTTAGGATTCTGCTTGTCTTTTGTGCTGCCGAACATCGCGAACAGGTCTTTGTGGGTCGGCAAGTGCTTTACTGCTCCTATTTTAAGGTTGGCGAGTGCGAAATGGCTGTGGTTTAACTCAACTGCGTCTATTGATCTTGGATTTCTTATGAGAT
>JAHWIS010000044.1 GCA_019322385.1 Candidatus Woesearchaeota archaeon | reverse complement strand
TAGAGCTGCACGGGTTCAAAGAGACAACAGAGATGTTCCATGGAAACCATGTGCATGCAAAGCAAGGCATAAAGCTGTACACAACAGATGAAGAGACCATACATTCTGAAGGGATCGACAAAGAGGTTGAAGGTGACTGGATAATATTCGCGACAAGGCACCAGGCAGCTTCTGGTAAGAAATGCTTCTGCGCTCATGTGCCTGGGAACTGGGACAAGGCAGAGGCAGGTGGCTCTGAGAAGCAACTGTGCAAGGCACTGCCTGGCGTGATGAAGCAAGCGCTGAAGAAGATAGAGAGCTATTATGCAGGGGATGAGTTTGAGGTTATACAGGAATGCACGCACCATGGTCCTTTTATCGATAAGCCATGCATGTTCATAGAGATCGGCAGCAGCGAAGCAGAATGGGCACGCAAGGATGCTGGAGAAGTGATTGCAAAAGTGGTTAACCATGTTGTCATGAATCCTGTGAAGAAATACAAGGAGGTTGTTGTTCTGGGCGGTGGGCATTACAACCAGGTCGCCACAAAGCTCGTGTTCAATACAGAATACGCAGTAGGCCATATCTGCCCAAAGTACATGCTTCCTGAACTTGACCCTAGACTATTGAAGCAGGCCATCGAGAGGAACGGCGAGAATTTCGGGATGGTCGTGCTTGACTGGAAAGGCCTTGGTACAGAAAAGGGACGGATAGTCCCTATGCTTGACGAGATGGGTGTCAAGCATGAGAGATACCAGAAGCTGAGCAAGGAGGAATGAGCGATACACCCTATATAAATATGTAAAAAACACCCAAGAAAGATTTAAATACATATAATGCTAATATATCTTAGAAAATGGCAAGTGCGGAAAAGCCCAATCTTGCATTAAAAGAATGTCATATCTGCGGTTCTGAAATAGAGGAGAAAGCGGACTACTGTCCAGAATGCGGGGCGGATTTCACCTCAGATTTTAAGTATAACTACTAGATTAAGTCGAGGTAAAAATGTCTGTTATCGAATGGGAAAACGAAGAGCTAGATGAAGATGAGGTCATAGAGGACAGTGTCAATGACCTTAATCTTGATTCAGATGATGACGAAGATGAAGCATCTATGGATGTTGATCTGGAATTAGATAATTCAGGATCTGATGAACTTGACTATGACTGATTCTAACATTTGAGAATTAAAAGAATAAAAAAATTGAAAAGATTTATTTTCCTCCTGCAGCAGGCGCTGCTGGAGCGGCTTCTTTCTCAGCAGGCACAAGTTCCTGTATGATAGGTGCAGGTATCTCTGCCTCCTCAAGCTTCTTGCGCTTCTCTGAAGAGGTCTTGCCTTCCAGGCTTGCGAGCACTGAGTTGGCCTTTGCGAGGTATTCATCCCGCTTTGCCTTGAGCTCTTCCTGCAGCTTCTTCTTCTCCTCTTCCATCTGCTTCTTCTCTTCCTCTGTCAGCTCTGTCTTCTCTGCCGTGATCTCTGCATCGAACTTGCCTGCATTCACAGCATCGATAGCATCATGAGCAGGCACGCCCTCTACAAGGACTCCCATCGCCTGGCAGGTGCCGATTATCTCCTTCACCTTCTGCTTCATGTTCTTGCCGAGCAGGTTGTCCTCTTTCATCTTCGCTATCTTGATGATCTGCACTATCTTGAGATCAGCCACCTTGTCTGTCAATGGGTTGGATGCGCCTTTCTCTATGCCAGCCTCTTTCTTGACTAGCGCAGAAGCAGGCGGAGTACCGACTGTGATGTCATACTCCTTTGTGTCAGAATCAACAACCACCTTGACAGGGACCTGCATGCCCTTGAAGGACGCAGTCTTCTTGTTGATATCAGCAACAACCTGTCCTATATTGACACCCAATGGACCCAGTGCAGGGCCTAACGGCGGAGCAGCAGTTGCTTTCCCGCCTTCAATCAAAACATCAACTGATTCCTTAGCCATTTTTCTCATCTCCCACGATCTCTCGTGTTGGATTCCTGCGTTTTCTCCTTTTGGAGTTAAACAAACAGGCAACCGGTTTAAATGATTACTCTTTTTCCTCAGTCTCCCTTCGGATGACCTTGACAGCGTCTATCTTCAGGGTGATAGGGATAGGTACTGCAGCCTCGACAAGCTCGACAACAACCTCCTCTTTCTGCTCATCAATCCTTGTTATCTTTGCTGTCTCACGCTTGAACGGACCTGATATGATCTCGACAATATCATTCTTCTTGATGTTGAGCTCGCGTTTCATCGGCTCAATCATGTGCTCCATTTCGGAGTAGTCTATCTCGCTCGGCAGTATGCCCCTTGCATAAGGGATACCATAAGCTGCCTGCTCTGCATCGACGCGCGACTCTGCCTCAAGGAATATGTAACCGCGCATGCCATGAGCCCTTATCACAGAAGATACTCCCAATCCTTTCCTTGTGATGTTGCTCGTGACAAAATCCATGACCTGGTCTTCCCTGTTCGCAGTTGTCCTGAGAGCGTAGATTGTAGTTGTCTTCTTCTCTTCTTCTGCTTCTTCTTTTTTGTCAGAAAGCTCTGCTGGTTTGTCTTCTGGTTTCTCTTCAGGCTTTTCTGGTTCTTCAGGCTCTTCTGGCTCTTCCTTTTTCTCCAGCAGTTCCTTTACCAGCTCTTCTGATTCAGACACGTCTGCAGGTTCAGTCTCTTGTTTTTGCTTTTCTTTCTTGTCAGAAAGTTTTGGTTCTGACATCTTTTCTGGTTTCTCTTCCACTGTCTCTTCTTCCATCTTCTCTTCCTTTACTTCTTCTTCGGTGTTCTCAGGTTTAGTTTCCTCGGACATGCTCAAGACCTCTTTTTTTTCACAAAAGCAATTCCTTTACCATCACGATGACAAAGCCGATAAACCCTACTACCAGCATCCCGAGTCCAGATACCTTGACAATGGTCTTGAACTCCATGGTGCTCGGCTTCTGCGTTATCTTCAATACACGAACGCATTCATTTGAATAGTTCTTCAGCCTTCCAGGCCATGACTTAACATCCATTTTCATTCCCTCTAATCTATAAATTCAATACCAAGTTCGGACTCCATCTCGCGCCGTTTCTTGTCTGTGATCTTGCGCTCAGGCCCGAAAATCTGGGTTGATCGTACACCTGTGACGATAAGCAATGTCCTTATCGTCGAGTCAAGGTCCTCTGATATCTGCGCACCCCAGATGACCTTTGCTTCAGGGTCGAGCTTGTCAGAGATCGTCTCGACGATCTTCCTCGCCTCCTCAAGCGTCATGTCACTGCCGCCGCAGATGTTTATGAGCGCGCCGTTTGCGCCGCTTATGTCGACGTCAAGCAGCGGGTTGTTGATCGCCTTTTCAACAGCCTCTGTCGCCCGGTTCTCTGAATCTGATTCGCC
>JAHWIS010000043.1 GCA_019322385.1 Candidatus Woesearchaeota archaeon | reverse complement strand
CAGGTAGAAAGCATGAAGAACATAAGGCAAGTGCATAAGAGATATATCCATCGCGATGAGAAGGTGTATAAGCTCAGTGACGGCAGTGTATGGATTGCGAACAAATTTGATCCAGAGAAAGACCCGCACAGGCGCTGCATTTGCGATGCAGTGATGGACGCTGAACAGAATAGTCCCAAGGTTGGGACAACAGAAGAGCGCAAAAGTATATAAACTTTAAAAGACCAATAATTTCTAGGGGGTTTTGACATGCGGAAACTGGCTTATATCTTATTTTTCCTGCTTTTGGCAAATGCATTCCTTGTATTTGCTGATTCTTCAGAGCTAGAGATAGACAGGGTAGAGATAACAAGAGATGGGGAGACTATCCTGAGCACCAGCAGTAGCAGTTCGAGCATAGATGTCGATCCAGGGGATGAGCTGGTGATAAAGGTAAGGCTGGAAAACACATTTGATGATGATTCTGATATAAGGATAGAGGACATACGCGTAACTGCAGTGATTGAAGATATTGATGACGGAGATGACCTGAGCGATGAGTCAGACAAGGTCTATGTAAGGGCAGACAGCAAGAGGACAGTGCGGCTTAAATTGATCATACCAGACGATGCAAGCTCTTACCAGGACTATGACCTCGATATATACGCGTATGGATATGATGATGACACAGACAAGCTGCATGAGGATGATGTTGTCATTGATGTTGATGTTGAAAGAGAGGAGCATGAATTGGTGTTTGAGAGGTTATGGATAAATGATGTCTACTGCGACAGGGATGCTGGCGTCAGGATAGAGCTCGAGAATGTTGGGGAAGAGTTTGAAGAGGATGTAGAGCTCATGATCATCAGCGACGAACTTGGGACGCTGTTCAGGGACAGGTTTGACCTGCCGAGCGTGGATGATGACGATGCCAATGTCTACAAGAAAGACAAACAGATAGATGTTGATGACCTCCGTCCTGGCCTTCATGCAATGATTGTCAGGGTTGAGTATGACGAAGGAGACAAGGTGTTGCAGAAGACGCTTGACTTCAGGGTCGAGGACTGTGACTCAACACCAGGCGACACTATCGTCGATGATAGGACCGATAGAGCAACAGATCGTTACAATAATCTAAAGCGGGATCTAAGTTTCTTATATGATGGAGATGATGAAGAGGTAGAGGTAGTCATGCCGCCTGCTATTGTTGCGGGAGGGCCTACAGTGCCTACGCCACCGCCTAGAGAAAGCGCGTTCAGCACTGTGGTGCTTGCGCTGGCATGCATAGCTATAATCGCATTTATTGTCCTGCTTGTGCTTTCTTTGAGAGAATCATAAAAATATTTTATTTGAGTTTCTCTTCGAGCAATTCCTCGCAGCGAGTCATGTTACTGTAGATCTGTTTGGATCTGAAGTGCAAAAATATTTTATTATGCTTTTTAGAAGTCGCAACGATATTCCCATTATCAGTATCATACTCTGCTATCTTTTCTGATCCATGAAAGAACTCATACAATGCCTTATGTTTTCCATTGACAACCTTGTGGTGGCGTGTAGCGACCAGTCTTCCGTTGTCATACAGCTCATAGGTGTCTGAATTATTGGATTCGTATCGCATTATACAATGCTGGTTGTTCCCGAACTCGATGACATGCTGCTTGACAGTAGGCTTGACAATAGAACAGGCTGGCGTAAAGTAAAGCGCCAATGCTGCTACAGAAACCATAAAAATATCTCTCAATCTCCTCATTCTCACGCACCATATATTATTAAGAACAAAAAATACTAAAATCTTTGGTTTTTATCTCCCCATCCTACCCTCGAGCGTGGTTTTCTCTTCCTCGCTCGGCTTTTCCTTCAGATGCCCTTCCATGTACAGCCTGATCGCCTCAGGCCTGTCTATATAATCGACATTGAGTATCGTGTCAAGATTGTTGATCATGGCAATGTCGCCGCTGGCTGTCATGGCGCATCTTCCTATATGGTAAAGCTCGCCGTTGTTGTCATCAAAGGCCATATCCTTGGTGAGTATAACTCTGCTGCACATGCCGCAGTAGAACAAAGGTCGTTCTATGGGATTATTTTCCTTTTTCTTTTTCTTCCTGAACCAACTTACTGGATTATACCAAGCCATCTCTTAACACCTGATGCTAATTGTAATACAACCTCGAAGAAGTACGTCCTGTTAGCATCCAATCTTCTTTGAGGGAAGGAGTTTTAAATAGCTTGGGACTGGAAAATGCTATTTATCGCAAAAAAAACGCGAAAGAATGATGGAATTTGTTAAGATTATCACGGATCTGCTTGTGTTTTGTTCCTTTCCAAGTACATCTTGAACTTTGGCAAGACCTTCAGCCTGAAGACCTGATCAAAGCCTTTTTTCTCTCGCTCAGAGAGCAGCTCTGATAATGTTTTTACTGCGACAAGCCCTTGCGAGAAGAAATAGAACACAAACTCATCGAATCCCCAGCCCATCTTGATCGATGCAGAAGCGATATTGTCAAAAGGCGGAGGCATTATGACCTTGTTGTTTGCAACGCTGATACTGTAGTCAAGCATTCCAGACCTCTCTGAAGCGTGGAACTTGATGTATGACTTTACATCCTCGTCTGCTACTTTGCGCGCCTCTTCAGGGGATGTTCGTAATAGGTAGTCAATGCCTTTCGCAGCAGTGACAAATCCCCGCTTGCTTGAGACATCCTTTGTAATGTTGCGCATAAGGTCCTTGATCCCTTCTGAATCAAAGCCTTTCATAAAGCAGGCGTAATCGTCTTCAGGGTTCATGCGCTCTGCAAGGGCAAAATAGATAGATCTTATAGAAGGCTCAGCAAACTGCTTGGGATGCAGCGGTGCCTTGTACTTGAGAATCTCCCATAATTGCTTTTCCTTGTCGTTGAATTCCAGCTCCATATCACCTTAAAAGGTGTTTTATTGGGTTTATAAGCTTTTCTATATTTTACTACTTATTAGGAGTTACAAAACGAAAGGTTTATATACTAGATATTTGCTTTCGTACTTAATTTGGGACAAATTTTCAGTCTTGGGGTCCCTAGAGGTTTGAGATGAAAAGTACTCTGCTTATGGACAAGGAACCTATGCTCATTCTTGTTAAGTACAGCAATGTGAATGCCAGCAAGAAGAAGAAGGCAAGGATAGAGAAAAGGTTCAAAACACTTGATTCAGATAAGAAAAGAGAAAAGAATGCTAAGCGCGCAGCAGAGATCATGAGGAAGGGAGCATTCAATGCCGCGCTCCATGGCCATCTCCAAGGTCTTCATGATGCTGAAAAAGGCTATCGGATGCTGTGCGATGATTATGGCTTTTCTGAACAGACTGAGAAAACACTATTTAGGATCCGCTTGAGGAAGAACAGGCTTTCTGCAGATGACGAGAATTATTTTGCACATCTTGAGAACATTGTCTGCTATGCGCATGACGGGGAGAACATTGAATCAGCTGTCGCTTCAGTGCAGGCAGTCACAGGAGACAAGGAATATGAGGGTGCAGCTGTAAGGCTCGGCGAGGGAAGGATAAGATATCTCACAAAGCAGATTGTTGCTTACACATCTGATGTTATCAAGAGAAAAAACTGTGGAGTTCCTGAGTTCGACAGATTCAAATATCTTGCAGAGCAGGTAATCGAGACATTGCTGTTCACCTATACAAACCTTACTGAAGATGACTGGGGAGAGATCAACCGATCATTGCGTATTCTGCGTGATAAGGTAGTCGATAACCAAGGCATCAAGACAGAGGTCAAGTTCGATGTCTCTGACAAGGCAAACAAGATCGGTGGAAGGCTCTTTGCAATGGTGCAAGGGCAGTATGAAGAGTCCCTGAAAGAAGATGAGCCTAAAGAAGAAGAGCCTCAGAAATTGCAGCTGCTTAAGTTTCCTGAACAGGAAGACAACAGCCTGACAATTGCTGAGGATGAAAGCACAGATCATACTTATTTCTTCTAAGATAAACATCCTTGAATCCCCCTTTATCCAATTCTAAGCACCAAAAGATATATAATAAACTCCTTCTTAGAGTACAGCATCACTTAGGAGGTGATGTTCAATGGCTAAAAAAGAGGCTTGCGGAGATTCAGGATGCTGCCCTATGACCGGCTGTATATGGTGCGGATTAATAGTTCTTGCTTTAGGCGTCCTGTTCCTGCTCAGGGACCTTAATGTCTGGAACTTCTGGAACATCCAGTGGTGGACAGCTGCATTCCTGCTGATGGGACTCGGCTGCCTATGTATGTGCACAATGCACCCGAAAAAGAAATAAGTTCTTTTTTTTCTTTTTTTAATAATCTGCCAATCTTTTCTGCTTGTTCAGGTTATCTAAGAGCTTGCTTTCTTTTAGCAGTATGTCAAGATTTAAGTTGAACTTCTTTTTCACGAAGTTCTTTGCGTATTTCAGCATCAGCTCTTTTGAGCCAAACTCAATAGGCTTTGATGACATTGAGTTTCTTGTGGCTTCTCGCACTACCCAGACGCCTAGCGGAGCCCAATACTCGTCTGTGATGAACCTCAGTGTGAGGACAGATGCCTGGCGCTTCATGCTCTTGAGTTTCTCGAGGATAGCATGTCTTGCAGCATAGTATCCTCCTGCTGTATTGTCTGCATAGTATTTGCGGCCCTGATAGAACTCATGATCTGTTGCAAAAGAGACTTTCTCTCCTACAATGGTCTCAAACAATTCATAGCTCCAGCACTGCGGGAAGAAGAGCGTCAGGTAATAGTTTCCCAAATATCCTCCGAAGAATGCAAGGTAGTCTGACTCTGGATACTTCTTTACCTCGTCAGTGAGCTGCTTTCCTATTATGTCGTCGACAGCAGTGATGCTCCACCTTGTGGGAACGAGCTTTCTCTCTGTCTTGACTCCAAGGTTGCCTACGCTTAGCACTTTTGTAAGGTAATGTTCATCGAATTTGTTCCTTAAAGTGCTTATTGCGTCAGCAGCCTTCAGATGAGGATCAGAGACAACCTTGTCGACCTTTGTCGGTATCTTAGGGTTCTCTGTTATCTGTGCTTTTTTCAGCTTTACTCTTGGTCCATGTGGTAAGGTGTCCTGGTTGAAGTTGAGACTGAAGAAAGGCTTCTTGTTCAGGTTGACCTCGACGTCAACAGGCTTTGCAGCTAAAGAGACTTCCTGCGACATCTCAAGCATCTTGTCATTGAATGACTTAATATTGGTCCTGAAAGTGGAGTTTATCAGGCTGGTGCGCAGGTCGATGACCTGCTGTATCTGATAATTGTTCTTGCTCCAGAGCAGAGGGGCATCATGGTTGTTGTATTCTTCTGTTGAGAGAAGACCTACGTTTATGTTTGGATAGCCGTATCTTCCTATGAAGACATTAGGCGCTGCACCGAAGAAGTCCTGCTTTGCAGACTGGTTTATCCTTTTCTGGCTGGTTATCTTTGTAGCTATAGCACAGTATGGCCTTCCGCAGAAACCACGCCCCTTGCACTTTATGCAGCGGATGTTCATGTATGTGAAAAAGTGACGGATGTATAAAAAGAATTCTAAAGGTTTTTAGAGTTATAAGAAATTCACCCAAGAGTGTGTATCTTCAGGGGGATCTGAGAAATATATGCACCCTTGGGCAGGAGCTGAAACAAGTATAAGCTGTTTCTATGACTAGTAGAAACAGAGCTACTATATAAATGTTTCGCTTTTGTTGTCACTTAATAGTGACAAAGAAACGCTAAGAAGGGTTGTTTAATAGGGTTAAAATAGGTTAATTTAAGGGTTAGAAGGCCTATAAACACCATTTGGCTCTAGCTTGAGAGGTGGCTGTTTAGGGGTTTCCTTTTCAAGGATTCTCTCGATTTTGGATGGTTCTTTGGGCTCCAGGGGATTTTTCTTGATCCAAGGGAAGCCAGTCAAATAGAGCACAGCGGCAACAGTGATGACTATAGGTGCCACGATCTTCATATACTTATGAGCTTCTGCATCATATGGAATATCTACTCTAGGACCGAATTGCATGCTATCCCCCTAAATTATTAGGCAAGCCAGATATATAAATCCTTTTACTTACATTGTAAGTATAGAAAAAGGGAATAAAAAAGAAAGAAATTGAAAAGATTAAGCAGCCACCAACAGGAAAAGCGGCACAAACACCAAAGAGACAATGCTCATCAGTTTGATGAGGATGTTCAGGGATGGTCCTGCAGTGTCCTTGAATGGATCGCCTACAGTGTCTCCGACAACAGCTGCCTTGTGGGTGTCAGATCCCTTGCCTCCAAGCTTGCCCATCTCGATGTATTTCTTTGCATTGTCCCATGCACCGCCAGAGTTTGCCATGAATATAGCCATGACAACACCTGATGCCAATGCTCCTGCAAGCATTCCGCCGAGAGCCTCTGCTCCCAACAGGAAGCCGATGATGACTGGCGACAGCACAGCCAAAAGTCCAGGCACTATCATCCTCTTCAATGCGCCGTGGGTCGCGATGTCAACACACTTTGCATAGTCTGCCTCTGCCTTGCCCTGCATCAAGCCCTTGATGCGCTTGAACTGTCTCCTGACCTCATTGATCATGTCAAACGCAGCCTCGCCGACAGCACGCATCGCCATCGAACTGAACAGGTAAGGCAAGAAACCACCTATCAGCAATCCTATAATCACTTTTGGTTTCAATAAAGATATCACCTCAAGCTGCGCAGTCGTCGCATAAGTCGCGAACAATGCAAGAGCAGTCAGCGCAGCAGAGCCGATGGCAAAACCCTTGCCGATAGCAGCAGTCGTGTTGCCCAAAGAATCCAGGGCATCTGTCCTCTTCCTGACAGCCTTTCCGAGATGAGACATCTCTGTTATGCCGCCTGCATTGTCTGCAACAGGGCCATACGCGTCGATAGCAAGGCTGATGCCTAGTGTCGAGAGCATACCCACGCCTGCCATGGCGATGCCATACAATCCAGCAAAATGATAAGCGACATAGATTGCGACGCAGATCACCAAAACAGGCAATGCAGTCGAGCTCATGCCAGTGGCAAGCCCATGGATTATGTTGGTTGCTGCACCTGTCTTGGAAGATTCAGATATCTTCTTGACAGGCCTGTAATTATACGATGTGTAATACTCTGTTATCCAGCCGATCAATACACCAGCGACAAGACCTGAGATTATCGCCCAGAACACATTCAAATTAGGCATGAAATACAATGTCAGGTAATACGCTGCAACAATGACAAGGATAGAGCTTATCCACAATCCCGCCCGTAATGCAAGGCCGAGACGCTTCTCTTTCTTTGCACGCACGAAAAACGTGCCGACGATAGAAGCGATTATACCGACGCCAGCAATGCAGAGCGGTAATAATATCCCTGCAGTCTCATACGCAAGGAAGCCAAGAGCGATAGCAGCGATTATCGAGCCGACATAGCTCTCAAAAAGGTCTGCACCCATGCCGGCAACATCACCGACATTGTCTCCGACATTGTCTGCGATCGTAGCAGGGTTCCGCGGGTCATCCTCAGGGATGCCTGCCTCGACCTTTCCGACAAGATCAGCTCCGACATCAGCAGCCTTTGTATAGATGCCTCCGCCTACCCTTGCGAACAGGGCAACAGAAGATGCACCGAAAGAGTATCCGAAGATGATCTCAGGAGACTGGAATATCATGTAAAGCACAGTTATGCCCAGAAGTCCAAGACCGACGACGCTCAATCCCATGACAGCGCCGGAAGAGAACGCGATCCTCAAAGCAGGTGAAAGGCTTTTCCTTGCTGCTGCTGAAGTGCGGACATTCGCCATGGTGGCGACGCGCATACCTATGAAGCCTGCAAGGAGCGATAGTATAGCGCCGACAATAAAGCAGACCATTGTCCATACGCTAATGAACACGCCAAGCACCATCGATACAATGATGATAAATATCACAAGATACCTGTACTGTCGTACAAGGTAAGCCATCGCACCATCCCTTATGTGTGATGCGATCCTCTGCATTGTAGGTGTGCCTGCATCCTTTCGTTTTATTGAAAGAGTAAACAGGCCTGCAGCGACCAATGCAATCACTGCTGCAAGAAGAATATACCAAAACATCCAATACCACCCCGTATGTTTTTGTTGATGATAATACGTAATAGAGGGCTTCAAAGTATTATATATAAAGGTTTCTACAGGTCACAAAAAGATTAATAAAGAACAGACAGAACTGTCATTTATCTGTCATCAGACGGTTACTAATAGGTGTTAAGCATGAAGGACAAATTACAAAAATTGAATGATTATGAATGGCTCCTGCCAAAGACTGCAAGGGAAGGCATGAATGTAGATGCAAAAATATTCGCAAACCAGGCAGTCATGGATGCAATGGAAGAGGATGCCATAAAACAGCTCACAAATGTAGCGATGCTTCCAGGTGTTGTTGAGCCTGTATGTGCAATGCCAGACGCACACGTCGGGTACGGCCTTCCTATGGGCGCAGTGGGTGCTTTTGATGATCAAGAAGGAGTTATATCTGCAGGCTGCACAGGATTCGACATAAACTGCGGCATCAATATGATCAGGACAAACCTGCATGCTAATGATGTACAGGAAAAGATGCGCGAACTGACTGCAGAACTGTTCCGGAGCATACCCTGCGGAGTTGGAAGCAAAGGAAAGCTTAGGATCGAGCCAGGGAAACTGGATGAAGTTCTTATTGACGGCTGCGAATGGTGCGTGAGAAACGGATATGGAGTCGAAGAAGACCTGAAGCACACAGAAGAGAATGGAAAGATGGAAGGTGCAGACCCTTCACGAGTAAGTGAGAGGGCAAAACAGAGAGGTCGTCCGCAATTGGGAACGCTTGGTGCTGGCAATCATTTCCTAGAAGTACAGAAGGTAAGCGATCTGTTTGACGATGAATATGCAAAGCAGTATAAACTGGAGAAAGACCAGGTCGTGATAATGCTGCACTGCGGATCACGCGGTTTCGGCCATGAAGTCGCTTCTGATTATTTGAAGATACACGAGAAAGCAGCTGCAAAGTATAACATAACACTGCCAGACAGGCAATTGGTGTGCGCACCAGTGAATTCAGACGAAGGACAAGACTATTACAAGGCAATGAAGTGTGCAGTGAATTATGCTTTTGCTAATAGACTTGTCATGACACAATGGATAAGGGAGACATTCGAGAGGGTGTTCTCCAAGAAATGGGAAGAGCTGGACATGCACACTATTTATGCAATAGCTCACAACATCTGCAAATTAGAGGAGCACACTGTCGAGGGAAAGAAAAGGAAACTGTATGTGCACCGAAAAGGAGCTACGCGTTCATTCCCAGACACACCAGCACTTATTGCAGGAAGCATGGGAACAGCGTCGTACATACTGCACGGCACAGAGCTGGCCATGCAGAAAAGTTTTGGAAGTACGTGCCACGGAGCAGGAAGGGCAATGTCACGACATGCAGCAATTAGATCCTTCAGAGGAGACGAGATAAGGCACGAGCTTGCAGAGAAAGGCATAGTCGCGCGATCAACATCACCTAAAGTCCTTGCAGAAGAAGCACCAAAAGCATACAAAGACATAGAGAATGTCATTGATTCTGTACACAAGGCAGGGATATCGATAAAAGTCGCGCGTATGGTACCTTTAGGTGTTGTAAAAGGATAAGAAGGTGGTTTGTATGAAAAAGGTTCTGGCAATATTAGTGATTGCCGTGTTTTTAGTTCTGGCTGGCTGCGGCCCTTCTGAGGAATTAGATGAATGGGAAGCAGAGGTCGAAGAATGGGAAGAGCTGGCAGAAGAATGGGAGGAAGAAGGAAAGAAATACCGTTTCATCCCAGGAGCAGCATTCAGCGACGCTGTCGAGAAAGAGTATTCAAGGAATGGAGTCGACTATAACCATGACGAGGAATATCAGGAAGTGACTGAGTCAATGCTGGGCATGAGGGTAGTTGTCGAGTACAAGATGGACTTCTTCAGCATGGAAGACAAGGACACTATAGGCGGCGGATACAATGACTGGTTCTTTGTCAAGTTCGAGGACATCAACAGCTGGAACAACAAGCTGGACAGCATGCAGTTCAAGAACGCTGTCAAGGAAGCGCAGGACTGGCTTGAAAGCTATGCAGGAGAGACACCGACAAGATTCAGCTTCAGCTACACAGGGCTTGACTGGAACTGCGTAGAGATGGACTATGCAGGAGACATAGAAGGACTGCACACAGAAGTATACTGCTATGCACTCTATGACGACAGGATCAAGGTCTCGGTTAGCAGCAGATCAGCAGACGATGCAGAAGGGTATGGACCTCCATTGTCCAATGCAGAGATGCAGGACAGGGTAGAAGAGAAGATAGACCTGATAGACTTCGGAGCTGTTGATTCACTCATAGAAGCATACAGTGATTGGGATTTTGAGGAGTATCCTTTGATTTAATT
>JAHWIS010000042.1 GCA_019322385.1 Candidatus Woesearchaeota archaeon | reverse complement strand
GCTTGTTAGCGACGGGACTGCAAGCGCAGCGCACTCGAGAGGAGTGTATCCCCATGGTTCGTAGTAGGATGGGAAAAGGCCGAGATGGCATGCGTTCATAGCATCATAATACGCAAGGTCAGTGAGGCCGTCGACACCTGTGAGGTATATTGGATAGAATATGACCTTGACCCGGTCATCCTCCTTGTTATCCAGCCCTGTATTTATGAGATTCTGTATTATAGCGTCCTCATGCTCATTTGGGATGTTATGCGTGGAGAGCGGAGGGTTTCCTTTCTTGGCAAAATTTATCTCAAGCCTCTTGATCTTCTGCTTGAAGCCTGGATCAAAGATATTGCACTCATCGCCGTCACCATCTATACCTTTGACGCCTGTCTTAATTATGTTGGTCACGATATTCGTCTCTATCGACGGCATGTTGTCATCGATGAATGATTTGAGGGTAGAGTAAGCTGTCTTGTTGACTGATATCTCGTTCCTAACTCCGTGGACATCCCTAGGTATCCAGAAGAAGCAGACCACTGTCCGTTCAGTCTTATCTTTTTTCATCTTTTCGTTAAGCTTTGCCAATGACTCGATGACAAGATCTATTCCCTTGTTCTTGTACTCATACCGTCCGACGATAAACAAGAGCAGTGTGTCATGCACATCAAAATAATAATAAGGAAGGAAATAATACCTTAGGAATTCATGGATCTTCTCCCTGTTGAGCCGATGCTGGTATGCAGCCTCTTCTGAAGTGGGCATCTTCTCAATGTCGAGGCCGTTCAGGAGGAGCACTTCAGGCTTGCGACCAAGAAGCTTTGTAGCTTCGATGCCTGTGATCTCAGACACTGTTGTGAAGACTTCTGTGTTCTGCGCACAGCTCGCTTCCATCGAATACTTGTCCTGAACTCCCAGCGCTTTTGCTTCATCAGCAGGATTTATGCTCTCAAGCTCCTCGTACAGATTCCGCCCAACGGCTGCAATTGTCCTGCCTAGCATTGTTGCGTGAGTTGTGAATATCGTGCCTACCTTGACATCGCTCTTTTTCAGGTAAAGCAGGCCAGCACCAGCCAGCCATTCATGGAAATGCGCGGCATACTTGAAATCTTTTTCTCCGCGTTTGATCTTTTTCTGTATGAATTTTTCGATCAGCTTTCCTGCTGCAGTAGCCCAGACTATCGCATCATCAAACTCGCCGTTGGCATAGATATAGTCTACCTGGAAATCTTCCCAAAGCCTTTTCTTTATTTCACCAGCGTTCTGCCTGTAGCCTGAGAAATCTATAAGGATTGTCTGTGGATTCCCTTTTATCTGCCATCTTCCGAAATGGCACAGGATGCCTTCATTTTTCAGTTCTTCAAAGACCTCGCCAAAGCCGTGCGGCAGTGTCTCCTCGACAAATTCTGTCTCTGCATTTTCCTGGAAATAAGGGCCTATAAGAAAATAGTTTGGATATGCCTCATTCAGGAGAGCTGCCTTTGACTTGACCACAGTGTATATTCCTCCTACCTTGTGGCAGACTTCCCATGAAGCTTCAAATATTACCTTGTCCTGATTGTCCATCGTACACCTCTTTTTGAAAATATGAGCATTATATGATTTTTGATTGTACTATTCCATGCCAGGAGTGTATGAAACCCTTTTGGATTCCTTGAGCATGAGCACGAAGTTATAGTATTTTAGGTCAGCAGCAAGGAATTCCCTGATCTGCTGCAGTATCTTCTCAAATTCCTGTGGTGTCGAGCATGATATCTGCATCCTCACATCCCAGTTCCCGATGATACGTTCAGCGAAAGTGATGTTGGGCAGCGAATAAAAAAACGTACGTATCTGGCTCTCCCTTTCAGAGCTGTAGTTGCTGATCTTTAGGAAAACTGAGTATAGCAGGTAATTGAGTGTCGACAGGTCGACGACAGTCTGGTATTTCTTGATGACGCCAATCTTCTTCAGCTTTTTCATGCGAAGATTGGTAGCGTCTGCAGAGAGACCCACCTGCTGTGCAATCTTTACTATCGGAGCGCGGGCGTCTGTCGAAAGGGCGTGGAGAAGCTTCTTGTCCTTCTCATCAATATCAGCGAGTTCATATGATACATCCTTCTCGATTGGTGGTAGATCTTTCGGGGCCAGTTCCCTTTCAGGCTTGGGCATCATGAATGAAAGGTTCTCAGGTATAAGCAGGTTAATGACGGTCGTGAGGTCATATTTCCTGAGGTTCTTGCCGCATGCATTATCTATCTCATCAAGGACCTTGGCAAGATGGTTCTTGTTCTTGACAACAATCGTTGTCTGGATGTCCCACTCACCGCTGCATTTCAAGACCCATTTTATGCAGGAATGGTTCTTTAGAAATTCAATTATCCTTTTTTCCTCACCAGATGTATAGTTCTGCAGCTGGAGCAGGAGAACATAAGACTCATAGCCCAGCTGCCGGTCATTGACAATCGTTATGTAACCAGAGATCAGGCCGTTCTTCATGAGCCTCTTGATCCGGTAGTCTGCAACCTCTCTTGATATGTTTGTTGATGAGCCTATTGATTTTGATGTGAGTCTAGCGTTCTCATTCAGGAGCCTGAGGATCTCCTTGTCTTTGTTGTCTATCTTGAGAGGTGTATTCTTGGATTCATTGGACTTTTCAGAATCTGTATTTTTCGTATTTGTCCCCATAGCTTTTTTACTAAAGGCTTATCTATTTATAAATTTTTCTGTGTTTTCTAAAAAAATGCAAGGCAAGTTTTAAGAGGTCTCAGCGCTTACTGCTTGTTATTCTGGCTTTGGGAGCGCTGAGAAAGGGTGATAAGAATGCTGCTTGAATTTGGATCAGTGATGATGATTTTCGGAATAGCTGCCTGTGTTGAATACCTGTTCCCGCGCTCAAGGAACAACGCACAGTTAAACTGAAGATTTATATATAGTGTTTTTTTTTGTTTCTGCATGAAATATGTCTTCAAGGCAAAAGGCCATAAGAACATTCTTGCAAGCCATAAGAGCACTCTTGAGTTCACAAAAGACAGAGAGATGAGCTTGGATGGTGACTGCATTGTAGGTATTGGTGCGGATTTTTCTTTGTCTAGGCTCAAACAGCTGGTGACTGATCATAAAAATCTTCGGATGCGGATAAAGGCAGGCAAGCATGTTGAAGAGATAGATTTTATCGCAAACAAGCAGTTCAGCTCTTCAAAAGAGCTTGTGTTGCGGTTCTCAGAATTCAGCTCAGACAGGACATTCGGATTCAGGGCGACAAAATCTGCGCGTCAGCTCGACAGGAAACTTATCGAAAGGATGCGGGATCCGAGACAGGATATTATTGTCGAGATAGAGCCACAGGTCAAGGCGCTGATATTTGACTTTGACAACACTATCGAAGACCTGAAGACAGGCATCGTGTATGCGCACCACAAGCTTGCGCAAAAGCTTCTCGAGATGTATGGTGTCTATGCACCGACAACTGTCAGTCTCCTCAATGATATAGACAGTAAATACAGCCTAAAAGGCGTCGGGTCAAGCCCTATGGTATTCGACAGGCACAACTGGTTTGATGATTATTTCAAGCAGATCGGTGTTGAGGTCGCGAAAAAGGACATAGACCACTTTGTTGATCTATATTGGCGCTTTGTTCTGGAGAAGGCAAAGCCTATGCCGCATGCAGCAGATGTTCTTGGTAAGCTGAAGAGGGATTATAAGATAGGCGTGATGACTGATTCCGATGGTAAAGGCAGGTATAAGATTGAACGTGCAAAGACAAGTGGGCTGCTTAGGTTCATCGACGCATTCATGGTGAGCGACGAGGTCGGGATGAACAAGCCTAACAGGAAGTTCTATTCAATGATGCTAAATAAGCTCAGGGTCGAGGCAAAAGACTGTGTGATGATAGGTGACAAGCCGCAGGTGGACCTGAAGCTCGCGAAAGAGCTCGGCATGAAGACAGTATGGGTGAAATACGGCAACTGGGCAAAAAGGCAAGGGAAGAGACATTTTGATTATGTAGACCATGAAGTGACTGATATCCTGCAATTGCTTAAGATAGTCAAGGAGCTGTGAGCATGAAACAGGTGACGCTGAGCAAGAAGGACATAAAAGACCTGAACAGCGAGATAAAGGAACGCTATGGCAGGGAGGATTTCTTTGCAAAAAACGATTTCCTGAAGCTTGCAGATGATACATATGTCATAAAGGATGGGGAGGTCGTGTTCTTCTACAGAGAAAATGTTCTTTTGCCTTCGCTTAAGCTCGTGTTGAAGAACAATTTCCTTAAGAAAGTGATTGTTGACATGGGAGCAGTGCCGTTTGCTGCAAAAGGCGCAGATATGATGAGGCCGGGCATAGTAGGTGTTGATACAGGCGTGGAAGAGAACGATATTGTCGCTATAGTCGATGAGAAGAACCTAAAGCCGATCGCAATCGGACAGAGCCTTTTCTCAAAAGAAGAGATACAGAAGATGGAAGCAGGGAAGATTGTGCTTAACCTGCATCATGTCGGAGATGAGGTTTGGGATTTTTCTGTCGGAGAATGAGCGAGAAACGGGAATTTATATCAGTCGCTGAGAATCCTTCTTGTCTTCGGGACAAAGTTGAGTATGCCTTTTTCTGTTGATTTCCCGCAACCTACAAAGTCATTATTGTGCTTCAGTATCACAAATTCTCTTGTATCTGTCTGCTTTTCCAGGTCATTTCCCCTGAACCATTCGCGAAGCTCTTGCGCGTCGATGTCGATTACGTTCTTCTTTGCATCTGGACCGAGGATCTGCGAGCCTTCGATGGAAAGTCGCGTGCCTTTGTGGTCGATTGTGGCCACATAAAGCCCTACATTGTCTACCCTTAGCTTGCTGGTGTCGATACTGCCTATATCCTTGTCTGCAACATAGAGTTTGTTCTTGTTGCTCAGAAGAAAGACAAAAGATCTGTCTAATTCACAGCCCCATTGCTGTTGGATTTTCTTGTTTACCTCTTTCTTCTCTCTTGTGTTCAGGATCTTCAAGGATTCCTTGGGCTGTTTTGCTTGTCTCATCGTGTATTAAAAATAAAGAAAAAGAAAAAAACAAACTATTAATATGTCACCCTTATGAACTGGTGCTCCAGGTCAGAGTCATCCACATCATTGAATGCAATGTCCTCGAAGATGTATTCATTGACTGCACCTGCGTCAGCAACCCTAATCTTTAAAGGGATACCATAGTACTCATCGACCCACATGGTCGTGGTCTTGCTGCCTTCAGTGTACTTGATCTTCCAGACATTCCTCTGCTGCATCTGCTCTTCTGAATCTTTCTCTGCATAGGTCACTTCATTGATCCACTCGAATGGAGTCTTCCTGTAGTATTTCTTGAAGTTTACCTCGACAGGAGAGTTAGGATCAACACACCTATAGACAGTCCTTTCGCAGAATCCTTCTGCACTCTTTGATGCAATATTGAGATAGATATGGTCTATATAGACATCCTCGCGGATATTGTCCATCTCCCTGAG
>JAHWIS010000041.1 GCA_019322385.1 Candidatus Woesearchaeota archaeon | reverse complement strand
TCCTTAATGAACTGGGCCGTCGTAAGAGGAGGTTCAAAGGTTTTGATTCAATATACACGCATGTAAACCGGTTGTGCCCGATAATCAAAGATGCTGATAATTTCCTTAATTCAAATCAGGAGTGATATAAAATGGAAATAGCATATGATGGAGACAGGTACAGGAACGGGGTCACAAAGGTAAGAAACGCAAGAAAAGCCATCGACCAGCTTCCTGAAAACATAAGAGCTGCTATGCTGAAGGCAGCAGTACAGATTGTCAGGGGAGTCGGAGAAGCATACAAGGAAATATATGACCCTACCACCAATTCTGAAGACGCGCTGTGCCCAGGATCTCCCACTGACTTTGAGACAGACAAGAAAGGATTAGGCGAACTAGAGAAGATTTTCCAGAAATAGCTCACAAAGTGATAATTTACCTAACAAAACCTCTTTATAAAGTCCCCGTCTGATGACAAGCAAAATATATAAAGCTCAGCTTCCTAAAAGTTTACACGGGGTGGGAACGCTTTATGCCTGATGATGAGGATATGACTTTAGAGGAGAAGCTAGTTCTTGCGATAGTGCAGTTCTCTCATGAGAGGGGTACGGCTTATGAGATATACAAGTATCCTTCTAACGATGACAGCGGGAAATATGTGCTGCAGTTTGGAGTCAATGAACCTTCTGAACCGACCGCCAATCCTAAATGTCCAGCGACTCTCTTCCAGTACGCAATCCATATAGTGGATGGAGAGATGGTCTCCCAAAGAGGCGTGATGCAGATAGAAGACAAGGAGCTTTACAATCATTTCCTGGTATTCGTGAAATCATGCACAGGCATAGATATGCAGAAGGTGTTTTTTTAAGATGTCAGAAGGCAAATGGCTAGGCGCGGATCTTGCAGAAGACGCTTTGAGCATGGCAAGTCTTTTTTTTCAGGCAGGTGATTTGAAGGAGACCAAGAAGCATGTTGAAAGAGCTCGTAGATATTTAGCAGGAGGTCCGCCTTTTGCGCCTCACAGGGAATATATAAAGAATGCATGGGAAGGTGCTGTAAGGCATTATAATTCTCAGGCAGAGCTTTACCGCAGTCAGGGTCTGGACGTGGAACTGGTAAACATCAACAGGCGTTCACAGAAGATGAAAAAGCCAGAGGATCAGGTTGATTTTGGAAATAGGAAACTGTCTGTGGATGAGCTTATCATCGAAGGCCAGCTTCTCCAGCAGATAACATCATTGCCGCCAGAGCACAAAGGGTGCGAGCTGAGACTAATAGACGCACACAACAGGGACAGATACCTGGTCACTGAATACGAATGGGGACGGGGCGGCGAAGCAGGACTCGAAAGAGTACCCTACGACCTAACCACATATGCATACATCAGAAAAGGCAACACGCTTCAAAGGAAGGAGTGATGAAAGATGGAAGATGAAACTACAGACCTTGAAACTGAGCTCAAGGAATGGGGCTTTGCAAAAAAATTAAGGTTAGAAGACCCGAAATTTATATTCTTGATGCAGATGGATATTCTGAGGCAGACCGCTCCTAAGGAGTATGAAGCAGCTAAAAGAAAGAAAGTGACTATCAGGTTCCGTACTACTTCAGGGCATGGTTCTAATTATGGCATTGAGTGCGCGGTTGAAGGAGTGGTGCCTGCAACCCCTGCATACTGGCAGATTGATGGGACACCAGAAGAATTAGACAGCGCCCTGCGGGACGATGCTAAAAGACTGAGACGGGAAGGGTTTAACAACATTGACTATCAGGGGCGTGTATGTTAGAGGTGTTGTAAAAATGAGTAAAGCCGAAATACAGGAATTGAAGAGGCAGGTCTTGGCTACAGATGTATCTGTGAATAATCCAGGCATTCAAAAAATTGTGGAAAAAGAATTAGCCCGTTGGGTCGAGAGTTATCAGACCAAAAAAACACACAACCAAAGCGACTGCTATGGTGGGCCTGGAGAGATTCCAGACCAGATATATATAGAAGGATCGTCATACACGCCTGAACAGATCCTGGAGCATGTCAGGGCAAGAGATGAAACAGGCATGCAGATATTAAGAATAATCGGGCAATACCATAGAACAATGCCCTCGATTCCAGAGCTCGAGGATTTTGATGCAAGACAAGTAATCGTTGATTCTGTTCCTGACTGTGCAGATCTGGACGAAGTCGTAGTGACCTGTCCGTGCGGCCAACACAGGAAAACATACAGGGATTTAATGAATGATGTAATAAATACACACCATGATTCTGTTGCATTAACACTCGGCTGGCCTGAAGCAATCATGAAATTATATAGAGAGGAATGTGGAGGCAAATAAAATGGCGCAAAAAATGGTTGATGGTTTTGACATCACACCTGAAGTGTATTTTAAAGACGGTAAAGCAGTGAAGGTTGTGACGAAGTTTGTTTGGAATGGATGTGCTGTTGGCTCGTCTGAGTATGCGCTTCTTCCGGATGGAACATACACTGAGCTTCATTTCGACCCAGAACATGGAGGCTCTTCTGAGCCTAGACCTGTCGACAGGTCAAGATTAGAACGTCTTGCAATTGTGAATCCTGACAGCATTCCGGAAGTTGAGATTCTTGGTGCTGATAGGGCTGCAGTTGACATTATCCTTAAAGAAAAGGATATTGAGGCAAATTATCTTCAATAGAGAGGTTAGAAAATGTGGTCACAACAGTCAATTACCTACCTGAAAAAACGGAGTGATGGAAGATGACACTATACGAACTCCAGAAACGGGTGTATGAGAACAAGGTCAGGCGTGGCTTCAATGTCACTGATGTCGGCAAGGAAGTAGTTCTCATGTCTGAGGAGTTTGGCGAGTTCTGTGATGCTTATCTCGAGGATGACAAGGAAGAGATTGTTGACGCATTCGGCGATCTTATGATATACTGCCTCGGGCTTTCTGCGATGTTTGATTGGAACGCTGGTGAGATAATGAACAGGGAGCCGTCATTCAAGAAGCATCCTCAATCTGCTGGTGACTATCTGCCTTACATCGGTAGGGAGGTCGGTAGGATCGCTAAGGCATATAAGAAGAGCAACAAGGAACCTGTGCAAAGCATAGACAGACGCGATGATTTCAAGACGCATATAGGCAACCTCATGGGCTACTGCATGTACGCTTTTGAGGGTATTGCAGTGCTCCCCTTAGCAACATTAGAGCATATCATACAAAACAACGAAGTCAGGACACATGAAGGGCAGATCTAGGGCGTTTTCCGATTACAAATTACCATGGTGATTAGGACTGAAACAAGGGCTGCAAAGTACGGAAGAAATCTTGCTTTATGGGTCGAATACACAATAGCGACAATTCCT
>JAHWIS010000040.1 GCA_019322385.1 Candidatus Woesearchaeota archaeon | reverse complement strand
TGTCACAGTCACTTCCTGTGAAACTGTTGATATGCCGTCTGTGACAGATACAACGACTGTATGCTCTCCTGCATCGTTATAGTCTGTCTCTTTTGTGGCTGATGTCATCCATCCGGAATACTCATATGTCAGCCTGTCGCCGTCAGCATCTGTCGCCCTTGCGCTGATAGACACTGTCTCGCCTTCATTGACCTCTACATCAGGTATGAACTGCAGTACAGGCTTGTTGTTCTTTGGCTCGACAACGATCTTGATCTGCTTGTCGACATCTGTCTTGCCGTCAGAGACAGTGATCATAGGATAGTACACTCCTGAATCACCAGATCTTGTCTGCCATTTACCTTCTGAGTTAAGTGGAGCCTCAAAAGTATATGTGAGAGGGTCACCATCTGCGTCAGTCGCCTTGACATTGAGCTTTACCAGCTGGCCTTCTGTCACAGTGAGTGTAGGAAGGTCGTCTTCAACAACTGATCTGTATGGTGATTTCTCGAAATCTGTCTCTTCTTCCTCAGCAGCTTCCTCTTCTTCAGACTCTTCACCGTCCTTTGTAGCTGGTGTATATCCGCTGTCATCAGCTGGCGTGAATGACTCGATCTCTTCATCAGTCTCTTCGTCTTCTTCGTCCCACCAGTCATCCTCATCTTCAAGAAGCTCATCTTCCTCGAACTCTTCGTCGATGTCGCTTACATCTATCTCAACTTCTTCAAGCTCTTCCTCACCAGCATCGTCTGGTGATTTATATTTTGGGGCTTCATATCCCTGGCATCCAAGAATCGACAATGCCATAAGTAGAATTCCCAGAATTGCCAAACAAACTACATGCTTCCTACTCATCTTGCCACCTCATTAACCCTTTTTGCATTAGCATAAAAAAATTTTTATCATTCCAGAATAGGGTATATGTATATAAATCTTACGGTAGTAAAAAACTTTTGTGCGGTCGTCATCAATAAGAGACTATGCGCGCAAACATTGTTTCGTCTCAATCTTATGGTAAAAAAAGGTATTTATACCTAGCGTGTTTTTTGGTCTGCATGATTCTGAAATCAATCGCCCTAAGGAACATAAGGAGCTATAGCAGCCAGAAGATAGACTTTCCAGAAGGCTCTGTGCTGCTCGCTGGAGACATCGGCAGCGGCAAGTCCTCGATACTGCACTCCATAGAGTTCGCACTGTTCGGAGCGAGGCGCGATTCGATATCTGGCGAGGCATTGCTCCGCAAAGGCGAGAAAGAGGGCGAGGTTGAGCTCTCTTTTGACATAAGAGGTCGGCCTGTGACCATAATGAGGCGGCTGAAGCGCGCAAGGGATTCTGTTGCGCAGGAAGCAGGATTCATAATAATAGATGGAAAAAAGATAGAAGGCACTGCAACCGAGCTCAAGGCAAGGGTGCTTGACCTTCTTGGCTATCCAAAAGAGCTTCTTACCAAATCAAAGTCTCTTGTATACAGGTACACAGTGTACACACCGCAGGAGCAGATGAAGCAGATCATCATGGAGTCTGATGAGCTGAGGATAGACACATTGAGGAAAGTGTTCGGCATTGACCGCTACAAGCGCATCGCAGAGAACACAGCTCTCTATGTCAGGAAGATAAAAGAGATGAAGAAGGAGCTTGCAGGCATGATGGTCGGCATCGACGAGAAAAAGAAGGAGTTGAAGAAAAAGAAGGATGAGCTCGCAAAGATTGACCTGGCAAGGAAAGGCATGCTCCCTCTGCTCGACACAGTGCGGAAGAGCAAGGAGCAGAAAAAGGAAGAGATTGCAGTCCTTGAGAATGACATCAACCGGCTTAACGACATGAGAAAGCATCTTGAGGTGCATGATGCGCGGCTCATAGAGATAGTGAAGCAGAGGGGCGCGAACAGGTCTGAGCTTGAGTCATTGGATGCGCAGATAGCGCAGCTCAAGAAAAAGCTCGAGAGCATATTCCTCGAGGAGAAGCAATATCCTCCGCTGGAACAACTTGAGAAGGATATCAAGGAGAAGGAGCAGGAGGCGAACAGGCTCTCCACAAAACGCACAGAGCTTGTCGAGAGGAACAGCCAGATCAAGCAGCGCGCAGAAGAGCTCAGCAAGGATATAGGTGCAAAGACAGGCAAGGCATCGCTGTCACAGGAGAAAGAGGCGCTCTACAAAGAGCTTCTTGAGCAGACAAAGGACAAGGAGATCGTCACCTCTAACATTTCAGGATTGAGCCTGAAGCTCAAGGATTCTGAAGCAGTCATTGCAGAGCTCAATGCAAACAAGAAGAATTCTGAAGAGCTGAAGCACAAGGTCTCGTCGCTGGATACCTGTCCGACATGCATGCAGGATGTCAGCGAGGTCCACAAGCGCTCTATATCAGAGCAGGAGGACAGGAAGCTAAAGAAGATTACTGCTGAACTTGAGACACTATCAACAGAAAAGACAAGGATAGAGGCGATGCTGAAGGAGCACAACACAAAAATGGACGCCCTGCTCGAGAAAGAGCGGAGGCTTGCTGCTGTCAAGGTCGAGATGTCAAACTTCGAGACATTGAAATCTGAGCTTGACGCTGCAAAGAAACAGCATGCAGAGCTTGCAAAAGAGCGATCGCTCATAGTTTCCGCTCTTGAAAGGCTGGACATGAAGGTCATAGATAGCATAAACAGGTCTATCGACGAGAAAAAGAGAATTCTGAAGGAAATGAACGAATATAATCTCCAGCTCAAGGAGAAGAAGCACAACCTTGCGATGATGGCTGAGAAAGAGCAGCGCAAGGATGGCCTTGACAAGCTGCAGGAGAAGCTGAAACAGGAAGTGAAGCAGATAAACTCTGATAAATTAAAGATCAATGAGGACATATCAAGGCTTTCACCTGCAGAAGCACAGTTCAAGAGGAGGAAAGAGGATCTTGACTCAATCCTCGACGAGGAGAAAGGCCTTGAGATACGCATGGGTGAGCTGAACAAGGTTATCGAGGGTATCGAGACGCAGATCGATATGCTGGACAAGGACATAGATGCAAAAGAAAAAGCAGGCAAGAGGCTGGATCACCTGAACAGCGTGCAGGAATGGCTTGAGAAGATGTTCATCAACCTGATGTCTGTCATGGAGAAACAGATCATGGCCCGCGTGCACACACAGTTCAGCGAACTCTTCACGACATGGTTCAATCTTCTCATAGAGGATGAGGCTATCTCTGTTCGGATCGACGACACATTCTCCCCGATCATCACGCAGAACGGGCATGACATAAGCATAGAGCATCTCAGCGGCGGGGAAAAGACATCCATAGCGCTTGCTTACAGGCTTGCATTGAACAAAGTGATAAACGACATCATCAGCACAATCAACACCAGCAACCTTATAATTCTCGACGAGCCTACAGACGGGTTCTCCTCAGAACAGTTGGACAATGTCCGCAATGTGCTTGACGAGCTGAACCTCAAGCAGATAATCATTGTCTCCCATGAATCAAAGATAGAATCTTTTGTCAACCACGTAATTCGTATTCATAAGAACGAACATATAAGCAGGGTGATCGCATGAGCAAGGAAAGCAAGGAAAAAACACCATGGATAAAGAGTGTATATGACATGCCTACTGTCGACAATGTCTGCAACCAGACACTAAGAGAGGTGATATCTCTCAAAAAAGTCAGCATGGCCCATGTCATCATGGACCGTGGAGAGTCATCTCTTCTTCATCAGCATCTCAAGATGCACGAGGTTTATTTCATAACACAGGGTGAAGGTGTCCTCTA
>JAHWIS010000039.1 GCA_019322385.1 Candidatus Woesearchaeota archaeon | reverse complement strand
CTCGTCGACATTGTGCATCTCCTTGATATATCTTGAAACGTTTATCAATGCCTGCGCAGCAACCAAAGGACCTTTCTTCGCGCTTTCCACAAGAACCTTCATTGAAGTCTCGATCAGGTCTGAAGGGTACTGCAGTATCGCCCCGTGTTCAGGATCGAATATCGCCTGCTCTATGCCCATCCCAAGCTTTGCTATGTTTGTCGATACAAGCGTAAAGAACTTACCTGAGTATGTGTCAGGTATTGCTGTTGCCACTCTTTGGAATGCGATCTCTGCAGGAAGTCCGTCTCCTAGCCTGTTGCCGAGCTGGAAGAGCGCAGAGGCGAACTCTGCCTCCAGTTTCTTTGTCTCAGTCCTTATCTTCAGGATGTTCTTTGTCCTGACCTTGAAATAGAGTCCTATCGATATGCCTGCAGCAAGAGGCAAAAATATGCTTATCAATGCAGCGCCCAGTCCATAAGGTCCGATCAGTCCCTTGTCAGGGTTTAGAGATTCCTTGTACCCTATTAGGTAGAACTTTGCCTCTTCATGTGTGTATGTGTTGATCGTCATTATCTCCCCGCCCCTTGTCGTGATCACATCCCAGCCAGGAGCGAGTATGTGCATTATTATAGGGATGAATGCGATGAGCAGGAAAAGGACTGCGATGAATATGCTCAGGTACATAGGGCTTATCTTTATCTCTGAAGGACCAAGCTTTATTATGAAATTGCGGAACTTCTTCAATGCAGGGTTCTTGGATATGTCGACGCTGCCATAGCCAGTAGGTCGTTTGGATAGTATCTGTTTTCCGAGATAATAGACAGATATCGGTATTATCACGTTATAGAGCGTAGCTATGTGGTACCATGCAACGCCTTCCATGAAGCTCACAACAAGAGGGAGTATGACCAATCCAAGTATCGGTAGTATTATTCCAAGCATGTGCAGCATCGTGATAGGTGACTTAAGGTTATGCGCGTAATGAAGCATCTTCTCGTATGTCTCCTGCAGTATGACATCAAGAGACTTGTCAAGCATCCCCACCCTTGCTGTCTCGTCCCCTTCCAAAAGCGACCCTTCGATAAGATGCATCGACTCTATGAACTCCATGTTCCATTTGCGCCATGATTCAAGATACGCGTCAAGGCTTTCCTTTATCGTCGAGTATTTCTCTGTCTCAAGGTTCCATATGATCCTCTTGAAGTCAAGCGAAAGCGGAGGCGAAAGATGCTCTGCTGCAAAGTCTATCGCTAATTCTAAGTTCGATGTATGCCGCATATACGTCACGATATAGAATATCGATAGCACCATCTGGTTGCTTGCCTTCATCCTCCAGCCATTTGCCATGAAGTGCGGTGCATTGCCTAAGGGGCCTATCAATATGGCTCCGGTGAGAAGGAAGAAGATGGGGAAGAATATCCCTCCACCTGTCAATATGAAAGATACCAATACTCCGACGAGTATGTATGCTATAGGGAACAATAATGAGAAAGAATATGCTCCTGTCGGCGTGATGTTTATATGGCAGACATCGATTGATTCCTGCAATGCAGCAGCTCTTTTCTTGTCAGGCGCTATCTTGAAGAGCTTTTCTGACTTGTTGCATGCTTTCTCATACCAGCTATGATTCTTCGGCAGGTATTCCTGCTTGAATTCCTTGTACTCCCTTGTTCGGATCACTCCGATGCTCTGGACTTCCTCATCACCTGGAGCAAGAGTTACATCTAGTTGGGTCTTGTACTTTGCCAGTAGCTTCTCCATCTCATCTTTACTTATTTCTGGCATCTTCACCTCTTTTTTTGAAAAGAGACCAGCAAATGTGAAGCATTTGCGCTGCCTCTTTTTTTGAAAAGATTAAAAAATTTCTACTTTATCATCATGCTCCAGAACTTTTCAGCTCCATGGAGTACTATACAGCCTGTGTAATATTGCTTGTTGCGCAAAAGATGTTTCCTGTTCATTACAGTCCTGTTCCGGAACATCGAAAAATCAACTCCTGTTATCTTTTCCGGCACTATGAGTATCACGCGATTGTTCTTCAATAGCACAGAATGCACATTGTCTTTCACAATCTCTATCTTTTCAACAGTCTTTGCGCCATGAGGATTCTTCTTCAGCCATTCAGCTGTCTTGCGCGATTCAATAAGCGAAAGATAAGAAACTGCAAGCTGTGATTTCAGGTTCAATGAGCACACAGAGACATTCCCTATCTTCTTTACAGATATGACTTCTTCTTTTACGAGCTTGTTTACAAAATTGTGTGCATGAGAATAAGCCACCCCCAGTTTCTTCGCAATGTCTGAGATAGAATATAATGTAGCGAGGTCTCTGCTTAGCAGTTCAATGATCTTATGCTTCAATGTTATTGGCATTTCTGTCGCTTCTGAAAGATTAATGGGGGTGGAGCGCCCCGAGGAGGAGCGCCATTTGGTATGTAGGGGGTTAGCAGGAGGTTAGGACCTGCTAATTATGAACATTAAGCACTTATCTTTTTTATAGATTTCTATATCGTTTTTTAAGTAACCATAATCTTTTTATCTATATTCTCTTATCTAAATAATAGATATATTTAAACCTTTGCATTTCTGCTCCTAAACCCCTTCAAACTCAAGAAAAAGCACGAATCAGCTCGTTTTACCCTTTAGCTTGTCAAGCTCTGATTCAAGATCAACAATCCGTTGTGCCATCTGCTCAATCTCTTCATTCGCCTGTTTCAGCTCTTCTTCATAATTTGCCTGGTCTGCAGCATTTGCTAAAGCCTTCTGCATCTCTGTCTCTTCCTCTTTTTTGCTGAAATCACCGCTGTTGTACGTTGGATTTTCATATTGGCGCAGCTTCTCCTTTAGCTCGTAAAGCTCGTCAGTGGTTTCCTCAAGTCTCTGTTGGAGTTTTGCCTTGTCCTCCTCGAGCAAATACCTGTCTTTCTCTTTTGTGCTGACTGCAGCCTCTCTCTTTTCCAGTTCCTTGGCGCGTGCTTCCAGCTTCTTTGATCTGACAATATTTGAATTCAGAAGTCCATTGACAAGGTCTCCGCGCACATAAGCCTTGCCCATATATTCAACAGCATCAGGAGCTCCTGAATTGTCTCCTTCATAGCCGCCAAGCTCCTTGTTCAGCGCATCCTCTATCTTCTGAAGCTTTTCATCATCATCTCCCATATCAAAATGCCCCCTAACCCAAAAAAATAGCCAAACACCATATATATAATTTGCGGATGCCTTAAAACCCCAAATACTGCAGAATCAGCCCTTCTTCTTGTCAAAATACGCCTTGACCTTGCCCAGGACCAGCGGCCCTGCCATCGGCCCCAGTGCATAGTATATCTTCTCTGCCTCAGGCCCCCATGAATATGACCCTTTCTCCTTCTTTATGTCCTTGACAACAAACTCCTGCGTCACTACACCTTTCTTGAGATGGTAATAGATAGACCTCATCGTGACAGGAGGGAATATCGCAGAATAGATCTTGTATATCTCATAAGCATAACCTTCACCGAGAAAATAGAGTATCTCCACTATGTTCTGTCGGATCAATGATTTTGCAGGCCTGCCTCTTTTCATAAGAAACAAAAGAAAAAGCTTGTTTAAAAAGTTTACCTATGGCACATTGACCTTCTTCAGCACTTCGACTATCACTTGCTCCACATGCACATTGTCATCATGTGCTTTCTGGGTCAGCATGATTCGGTGCCTGAGTGTATCTAATGCTATTGCCTTTACATCCTCTGGCAGTACAAAGTTCCTTGCTTCAAGAAGTGCGTTTGCTTTCGCACCTAGGAACAGGCT
>JAHWIS010000038.1 GCA_019322385.1 Candidatus Woesearchaeota archaeon | reverse complement strand
TCACCCAGGAGCTATTTTTTCAATCCATATCATTTCCTGCTGGCATTTGCTTCAAAGATTGTCTCACTGCACACAGCATCACGTATCGTACCGTTCCTTTTAGGCATTTTCAGCATGCTCATCTTCAACCTCATACTTAAGAGGTTCATCAATGAGGACTATAAGCGGCACATAATCCTCATCCTCCTGATAATCAATCCTGCATTCATATACACGTTCACTGTCTCTAACCCTCATGCTGCTGCAATAGCGCTATCATTGCTCGGAATACATTTTTTCCTAAGGGAAAAGAGATACAACCTGATACTTTCTGCATTGTGTTTTGCTGTCGTCTCCTTGTTCAGCATATTCAACACACTGCTGGTGGTCCTCATACTGCTTGCCTACATCCTGATCAGGAAGCACAAGCACAGCTGGTTTGCAATCATCCTTTTTGTACTTGCAATATTCTCTTTCACACGGAGAGCGAGCTTCTTTTACAATTACGCATTCTCGCCTGACGTGAATGTCGTAGGAAACCTTTTCTCTGACCTCGGAGGGATAATCGGTTTCGGCATATTCACTATAATACTTGCAGTGTATGGCATTGTCTCGAACTGGAAGCACAAATCTGATTTCATGCCTTTCTTCCTTCTGTCTGTAGCGCTCCTTGTCTCTCTGTTCTTCATAGGAAACCTTGCGAACATGTACATAATGTTCTTTGTCACTATCGCTGCAGGCATTGGCTTTGTAAGGCTATATGAGCTGAAGTGGAATGTCTTGACAGTGAAGAACCTGACATTGCTTATACTTGCCTGCGGCCTGATATTCTCAGCGACATCTTATATGACAAGGCTCACAGCTATGCCTCCTGACAAGGCTACTATCGAGAGCCTTGACTGGCTTGGAGACCATGCATTCAAGGACGAGTTCATATTGAGCCATTATGACAATGGATACCTGATATCAACTGTCGCAAGGAACCCTGTTCTTGTCGACTCGCTTTCAGCATCTGATTATGACCAGCAGTTCCTGTACAAGGTGCAGGACACCCTGTTCTACAGCAGGAAGCTCCCACAGACCAAGCAGCTCCTCGAGGCCTACAAGATAAAGTACATATACATAACCCCAGAGATGAAGCAGGGCCTTGTCTGGAGCAAGCCGAACGAAGGCCTGTTGTTCCTCTTAACAAGCAAGTCAACCTTCAACAAGGTCTACGAAAAAGATGACATAGAAATCTGGAAAGTGATCAATACGACTGTGTCTTAATCCTTTTTCCTCTTATCCTTTACAAAATCCCCTAGCGTAAAGCTTTCATCCTTTGTCTTCTCTGTCTGGATAGGTACTTCTCCCTCTTCGCTATACTCTTCTATCAGTCTTATCTTGAGCAGCCTTTCGAGCTTCCTTGCAAGGTTTATTGATGGTGTGAACTGTCCTGCTTCCATCTTCTGTATCACTGATTCCTTTTCATTTAGCCTTCCTGCGAACTGCTCCTGATTAAGTCCTGTTTTCTCCCTTGACTGTCTTATCTTCTTTGCATAGTCTTCTGTCACCATCTGGATCAGCTCTCTTCTTCTTGGAGCAGGAGCATATCTTGGCTTCGGCACAACTGGTCTTTCTACAGGTTGTGCTGGCCTTTCTATCATTTCACCGAACCTTCTGCACTGCTCGCATACTTCGAGGACAGTGCCTTCTATCTTTGCTTTCATAAGGTCTGATTCCTTTCCACACATATCGCATGTCGGCATTTTCTCACCCTTTGATAACAGTCACGATGATTCGTCTTTTCCTTGGCCCGTCAAAGCAGCACAGAAACACATCCTGCCAAGTACCAAGCTGCAGCTCCCCATCCTTGACAGGTATTGTCTCACTGGGACCTATTATCGCTGCCTTGATGTGCGCTGCTGCATTGTTGTCTATCCTGTCATGCCTCCATCCGCCTTCCCGCACCATCTCATTAAGCGCATCAACTATATCCAGCGTTATGTTAGGGTCTGCATTCTCGTTTATCGCAATTGCAGCAGTAGCATGAGGCACATACACATTGCACAGGCCATCCTTAAGTCCAGATTTCTTCACTGCTTCCTCTACTTTATGTGTTATGTCGACCAATTGCTGGCTCTTGCTTGTAGAAACTGTGAATTCCATTTTGATTAAAGCGCCGTTGCCACCGCCTTGCGAGCTTGCGGGTTAAGTAGCGGTGAATAACGCAGTTGGGCAAAATGATTCGGATGATGAATTAGCAGCGAGCGCCGTGGCAATGGCGCGTGCTGTCGAAATAAAAAGGCGCCGGAGGGATTTGAACCCCCAAATGGTCGCTGTCTTCCTATCATCGCACCACGTGCTCATCACAGCGTACTGCATCCAGTCTGCAGGCGACTGCCTTACCGGATTTGGCGACGGCGCCTTGTTGTTGGTTATGAATGGCCCCGACGGGACTTTCGCTCATACGAGTTTCGAACCCGTGATCTACAGCTTAGAAGGCTGTCGCCTTATTTGCCCTAAGCATGTATCCAGGCTAGGCTACGGGGCCAATATAATATATGTTTTGCGGCTCTTTAAATACTTTATGGCAGCCAGCTCTTCCTGTTCTTGAGCTTCTCAGGCAGGTATTTATCTATAACATAGTTCAGGCTGTGCTTTGCGAATGCCTGTTGCTCAACCCTTTTCTTCATCTTGACCATTAAATTGAGCGCTCTCTGCCATTCCTTGTGTGAATGTACAAATGGATCGTTCTTGACACCGTCTTTTATCCTTTTCACATCTATGTCTTTCAGAGGATGTGTTGGCAGTTTATAATCGATTATATCCTGCGGTGTCACTCCTATGAATTTTGCCTGCGGAACGCAGAAATACTTATTGATATGCGCTGCATTCCCGCTCCCGACCTTCAATGTCCTATAAATATTCAAATAACCGTATGGATCTCCATCTGTGAACACATATACAGGGATCTTCATGTCATCTGCAAGCCTTCTTATGAATCTCCTGCATGCTCTTGTAGGCACGCCGCCCATAGATACCAAGACGCAGTTTGCCTTTTTCCAGTAATTGTGTTTCACAAGCCTCTGGAACATACCTGCTGTTTCTATTGCGAGTATGAACTTGGCATCTGTCCTGAACTTCAGATGCTCTACACTGCTAGGCACTGAATAAGCACCCGAACCGAATTTTGTGCAGTCTATCTTTATCTCTTTTCCTGTGTCAGGATCACGATCGATCACGATAAGCTTCCCTGCAACATCGCCGCCTTTCTCTTCTGGTATGAATCCAAGCTGTTCCCGGTTTACCATCATCATGCCTTCGATGTCATCCATCACAGTGTCTGACTCTGGCTGTTCCTTGAACATCGCATCTCCCCAGTTCTTGGAGATATAATACATCTCTCTCTTTGTAGCGATATCGTCTGTCTCTACTATATTCTTGGACTCTTTCATCATCAGCAGGCTCTGCGCAAATGTCTTCACTGTTGACGCACCCAATGTCCTTTCCTTTGTCTTTCCTACAAGCTCAAAGAATCCTACTTTAGGATCATACTTTACATTGTTCAAGGCCCTGATTGGCATGTTTATCGAGGGGGCTTTCTTTTTCGTGACCTTATCATAAACGTCTTTCGCTATTGTCTTTATCCCTTTCACGACATCTGTTGTCTTTGCTTTCTTACTCATTGTCGTCACCCTCTTCTTCATGCAGTTCCTCTTCTGCACCCTTGCCTATCTTTGCCATATCTTCATCATACTCTACATTCTCTGCCTCGATCTTCTTCAGCTTGCCTCGTTTCTCTTCGAGTATCACCTTCAGGTCGCTCTCGACAAGGTCCTTCTGTCCAGGGCTGAGCCCGAGAAGTTCTTTCAGCGCAACGCCTATGTGAGGTATGTACCTCTCTATATGGCTGCGCTTCTTCATCTCACTGTGCAGCCGTTTCTTCTTCAGCACATAGCTTGCGAGCTTCCTGCCGCATTCCTGGAGAGCAAGCTTGACCTCTTTCATTATCTCAGGATAGTGCGCTATCGCTTCCTTGCTCTCTGACGTGAACGGTACCCATACCGAGCCTATGTGCACTGCTATCGAGCAAGGCCCTACTGGAAGTGCACCTCTGCTCTGGCTTAGGCCATAGCTTCTGAAGTTTGTCTGCACTATTGATTGTGTAATCACGCACCCACTCTGTTGGTACTGCAATGGAACCCTATTTGCATATCGTAACACCCTTATCTGTTTGTCTCCTTCCTGCTCTCCGCCGTAGGCGATTCCTGCCTCCACGACAAAAGGGTTTCCCCTATATACTGCTGGAGGCCTTGTCGTTGTTGCATAGAACTCTGCCTTTATCTCTTTCTTCAGTCCTTTCTCTAATTGTTCTGAGCCTATTGGAGTCACGCAGTCTGTCGGAGGGTTCATCAATTTCGTCTCTGCGATTGCTTTAATCATCCGCTCTGCCTGTTCCCTGCTTGCCTTCTGCGGTTTGAAGTTAGGTATTATCCCTGCTTTCTGCAGTATATCTTTTGCAGTGCCTGCTCCGACCCGTGTGAAATCATTGACCAAGAAGCTCTGCATTGTCCGTGCATCTGTGTCAGCGAGCATCTTTATCAGCAGGCCAAGCTCT
>JAHWIS010000037.1 GCA_019322385.1 Candidatus Woesearchaeota archaeon | reverse complement strand
GACCTGATATTGAAGACAGGTACTGGGAAACGATTGCATGGTTTTTTATTGTGGGATTCTCCTCAGTCATTGATATATTTCTCAGGGACACTGTGGATTGAGTTGAAAGAAAAGGATTTCATCAAAGCGATAAAGTATTACCAGCAGAACAAGAATAGGGTTTAGGGAAAACTTATTCTATGCTACTGCCGCGCTCGCATTTTGCAATGTCCAAGCAGTTGACGCGGCGCTCGCACCACTTCATCAACTGCTACTGTTCGCCCAACTGCATTGATTTCCGCTACTTTATCTGTAGGCTCGCAAGGCGGCGTCAACTGCTATGCAAATAATGCCTTCATCACAACATTTATAAACAAAAACAGGTAATGGTTGGTGTATGAAAAAGAGGTTGATCATTGGTGTATTGTTTGTAGTTATGCTTGTTCTTACAGGGTGTTTTGGATCTCCTGGTGTTGATACAAGGATAGAAGAGATAGATGTATCGACAAGGATCGTGCGAACAACTGAGGTACGGGGAGAGCAGAATATTACGTTTTCTGAGCTGCACTATATCAAAGATGATAAGTTATACAAGGTGTGGTTCAGTGAGGAGCTGCGGCCTGCGCTTGACTGGCTTCACGCGAATTCAAGGCCTGATGATAGGGTATTGACATGGTGGGACAACGGTCATATGATACGAGGGTATGCGCGCCGGGAGCCTTTGATGTATTCACCGTCACGCAGCATACTGTCAACAGTCGCAAAAGGAAAATGGGACCAGGAGAAGTTAGGGCCTTTTGCAGACGAGACCCTTGCGACGAATGTCGCTTATGCATTCCTGGCAGACAGCCCCACGATAACACAGGGAGTGATGAAGCGCAATGGTGCAAGATGGATATTCGCTGCAAGGGCTGACCAGAAGAAGATAGCAGGCATGACAATACTCCTTGAAGAGGATATGAAGGAATATATTGACGACCTCGGGGATCCGAAGGCGACTGTGCGTCACAAGGTGATATTCCGAGTGTCAGAAGGCTGGCCTTTGAAAGGTCTTAATCTACGATATGAAGACGATTATGCCTATGTGTATGAGCTAGCTGAGTGAGAGCTGTTTCTTTTCATTGCAGTAATGCAAGAAATCTGTTGCTGTGTTTTGGACCTTTAGGTCAATATAACTGATGAAATCATCTGCTGGACCTTTTGGGAAAACAAAATCATATCCTTTTACCTGCGGTTCAATCCTTGCAGAGCGCGCATACACTTCTGCAGGCTTTATGCTGTTTACAACATCAGCAATAGTCGCCCATCCTGCCTCAGGTCCCCTGCAGGTGTTGAGGAACAGGTCGATGCGCCTCTCAAACTCAAAATAAGTATGCCAGTTGAAATGGGATTCTGAAATCACTAATGCTCCGCTGTGACCAGGGATGTCTCTGTCATTGAATGTGGCAAAAGAACCCGCTATTATCTTGTATCCTTCTTTCTTCAGGCCTTTGATGGCGATTTTAGCCATCGTCTTGACATCATGGAACAGCTCTCCATTGCAGCCATAGCATACAACAAGAATATCATTGGGGTGCGGACTAACTATATTATCGATTCCATGCTCATCAGCGGCATGTTTCTTCTTTGTTTCAAGAGTTGATCGCCCTCTTCTCATTCCCCCATATGCAAACATAAATCCCTGCAAATTCAGGTTATATTTAAAGATTTCTTTATAAGTAAGCGCTGGCAAGAAGGCACAGACGGTCCTGCTGGCACCTGTGGAAAAATTATATAAACACAAGGTCTTTCGGCTAGGGTAATGGAGATTGACAATATTATACGAAGGAATGCGCTGAAGAATGCAATAGACTACAAAGGAAAGGCCAATCCAAAGACGATTGTCGGTAAGATATTAGGAGAACATGCAGAGTGGCGCGAGAATCGTGCGGAGCTGGCAAAGAAAGTAGATATCATTGTCGGTGAAGTCAATAAAATGACTGTTGATGAGCAGAGGAAGGAGCTTTTGGAATGTGCTCCAGAGATGCTCGAGAAGAAAGAGAAGAAGGAAAGGGATATGTTTGCGTTCTTTGGGATTAAGGAAGGGGATAAGGTTGTGACTGCATTCCCTCCAGGTCCAGAGAAATACCCTCACATCGGGCATGCAAAGTCATTGCTGCTCAACCACCTGCTTGCAGAACAGAAAGGAGGAAGCTTTGTTCTGCGGTTTGAGGACACGAACCCCAAGACAGTACAGGGCATATTCTATGAAGTGATGGAAGAGAACTTCAAGTGGCTTGGAGTCAAGTGGGATAAGCTGCTGTATGCATCAGACTATATGGACTTGTTCTATTCTATGTGCGACAAGGTGCTTTCAGCAGGGGATGCCTATGTGTGTTCATGCGACGGGGAGAAGGTAAAGCTCTCTCGTGAGAAAGGTGATGCGTGTGCATGCAGGGACCGATCGACTGAAGAGAATCTTGAGATGTGGAACGGAATGAAGAAAGATGTTCCACAAGGACACGCGATTGTTCGTCTGAAGATTGATTTGACGCACAAGAACACTACAATGAGGGATCCTACTATATTCCGCATACTTGAAGATGAACATGCGCGTCATGGAAAGAAATACCGTGTGTGGCCTAACTATGACTGGCAGAACGCTATCATGGACGGGCACCTTGGCATAACTCACAGGATAAGGAGCAAGGAGTTTGAATTACGGAGCGAGCTGCAAAGATATATCCAGGAACTCCTGGAGCTGCCTACGACTGTCACGTATGAGGTCGGCAGGTTCAACATGACAGGAGTTGAAAGTTCAGGCAGGGTCATACGCGAGAAGATAGAGAAGGGGGAATTGCTTGGTTGGGATGATCCTACATTGACCACTATTGTTGCTCTGCGGCGTCGGGGATTCCATCCTTCAGCTATCAAGAACTTTGTTGTGTCAACTGGAATATCAAAAGCAGAAGCTACATTGACTTGGGATGATCTGATAGTACATAACAAAAGACTGCTTGATGCGGAGGCAGACAGGTATTTCTTTGTCGCGGATCCTGTGGAGCTTTGGGTCAAAGGCGCTGGTTCGGAGTCTGTTGAGCTGAATCTCCATCCTACGCATCGCAAAGGAGGCAGGAAGTTCTCTGTGCATGACAATTTCTTTATTGCGAAAAAGGATTTTGATGGGCTTGAAGAGGGTAAGATGTACAGGCTCATGGACTGTTTGAATTTTAGGAAGGATATGGACGGGTTCGAGTTTGATTCACGCGAAGTTGAAAAGTATAAGAAGCATGGCTCGAGCATAATGCACTGGCTGCCCCGCAGTGATGACCTTGTTGATGTAGAAGTGATGATGCCAGACAAGCAGGTTGTTACAGGTGTTGCTGAAGCTGCAGTCAGGAATGTAGCAGAAGGGGACCTTATCCAGTTCGAACGGTTCGGGTTCTGCAGGCTTGACAAGAAAGTGAATGATAGGTTTGTATTCTGGTATGCACATAAATAATACGAAACTGTCTAGAAAAATTTATATACAAAACAATATTGATGTGATAACATGGAGATAAGATTCCCGTGCGGAGCAAAAGGAAGGCCAGAGTTCTGCCCAGACCTGTGCAACTATGGCGAATTCTGCAAGATAAAAGAGAAGAAAGAAGATGAAAAACCGCGTGGGCTTCAAGAAGAGGAACCTGTAGAAGAGATCAGGGACGAAGATGTCTCTGATGTAGAGTTCTATTATTGAGAATTAAGATAAAGAAAAAATTATCTTGGAGTTGAGCCTCTGTATGATCTAGAACAATCAGTCTTACAAAAAGCCTCTATTGTAGCGAGCCTTTCTGGCCTGCAGTCATCAGTGCCTCTTGAGGTCTCCCTTTGAGGAGCATAAACAAGGCCACTGTCATCTACAGGAACACCCTTTAG
>JAHWIS010000036.1 GCA_019322385.1 Candidatus Woesearchaeota archaeon | reverse complement strand
GGAGCTATGGGGAAGGGATAGACCTTCCTGGTGATCTGCTGAAGTGCGTTGTCGTCGTGGGGCTGCCTTTGCAGCAGCCTACGCTGGAGACAAAGGAGCTGATCAAGTATTATGACTCCAAGTTCGGCAAGGGCTGGGATTATGGGTATGTAGGGCCTGCTTTCTCAAAGACCCTGCAGAGCGCTGGCCGCTGTATAAGGAGCGAGAGCGACCGAGGGGTCGTGGTGTTTTTGGATGAACGGTATACCTGGCCTAATTATTTCAAGCACTTCCCTATCGACTGGAATATCAAGGTCACTAAGCTTTATTGTGATAGGATAAAGGAGTTCTTTCAGAAATAGACAGAATTTAGATAAAAAAATTAAGAAAGACTGATAGGTGAATTAAGCTCTACCCTGTCAGCATATTTCTTGAGCATCTTGAGCTTTCTGAGCACAGATTTCTGCTGCCGCTCTGTGATGGGTATGTGCCTGACAGTTAATGCAACGTGTCTTCCGTATGTCTCTTCAGACATTGGGAGATGTATTATACGGTCGTATTCTGCGCCTCTTGGGTGATGCGGGGTTATGGCACACGTATCACCATCCCTTAAGTCCAGAGAACTCTTTAGTGTCTTCAGAACCTCATCGAGGTTTTCAATGTACCTTCCAAAGCCCCTGCTGGTCGTCAGAAACAGGCCTTTCTTCCCTATCATCACTGATTCTGAAACCTCTGAATCGCATTCTTCTGGTTTCAGCCCTTTTTTGATCTCATATCTTGATATGTACCAATCCATGTTATCAACCCCAATTTTGTTACCACTGTTTGGTGACTAAGTTATATATAAACATTTTGGTTCTAGATGGTTTCCAATATACGAAAACCTATACTATTAGAATGAATAGTAACATTTATATATTAGTTAAGCTTACAGCATTTATTACGGCAGATACGATGCCGACAGAACATACAGTGTTACAGAAAGGGTTGAATCAATGGTAATACTATTTGACCAGTTCCATCTGCCAGACGATATATTCGAGGTGGTGTTTGCAACTGAACAGCAAGTGATAGTCGGTAGACTCCTTGTCGAAGAGTTCAAGCAGAATGGAGGTTCGTTGGGCAAGACAGAGATGTCGCTCTTTGCGAACAGGCTGCATGAAGGCACTGAGATAGATGTGGTAGAAGATGTCGGGCCTGTGAAACGGACCAAGAAGATGCAGATATCATATAATAAGAGGCAGTTCTATGACAGGATCCTGACGCCGATGCGGTCAATGGGAATCATAGACTACGACATGTACAAGAAGAAATACCTAATATCAGACAAATTCAACAACTCACTGAAGAAGATAGGCATGATGTGGATACAGGAGATGAACAAACCTCCTCGGCAACTTTGATGCTCATCGGGCTTCTCGTTTGACCTAACTTCTTCAAACCACCCCCCAAAGCGATGCGGGAAGCCCGGATCTTTTTAATCTTCACAAGGCAATCTGTTGGGGAACATATGGACGAAAAGAGCGCGATAAGACTTCTGAAACTGCATGATAAGATGCAATCAGTTATTGGGAAATGAACGTCCGCAAGAATGAAAGATAAAAATACTTAAATGATGGAATCATTGGAGAATATGGAGGTGTTTGCATGGAAAAAGTGGAGCTTCGGTTCGAGAAGGTTGAGAGGAAGTCAAACAACGGGGATGTAGTGCAGGACCTGAAAGCAGGGTATATCCATTTCGAGGTCCATATTGATGCTAATGGCAAGAAGCTTGTGATCCCTAAAAGGGTCAGGCTTGACAAGCCTGAGAGGATGCTCAACAAATTTGTTACTAAATTAAAGGCTCTTGCTGAGGAGAAGTACAAGGAAGCAAAGTACTATGTCGCAGACAAGAGGCCTCCTGCAATAGATATCCATCTGTCAAATGAAGAGGAAGTGAATGACAAGATGCAGCCAGTGTTTGATGAGGTTGCGCAGTTCAACAAGACAGGGAATATTGCTGTTTTGGCGACATCTGTTGTTGAGTTCTGAATTGTTTTGTTTTTTCTTATTCTTGTTCTATAGGGCTTGAAAAAGCCTAATTCTCACTCCTGAGAGGCTGTAATCCAAGGTTTTCAGCGATTCTTTTGTCACTTTAAAGTGACAACAAAACGAAAGATTTAAATATTAGTACTTTGTCAATCACTGCAGATCGGGGTTATTCTAATGTTCCCGCTAAACATGATTAAAGTTTTAAGGTGAATGCAAAATGAGCAAACTCGGAACGATATGCGCACTGGTGATTGCTGCTTTGACGTCAGGGGAAGGATGCACGACTCAGGAAGAACTAGATAGACAAAATCGGTTGGAACATGCGCGAAAATTAGAACTGGAGAGAGTAGAAGAATACAGTGCTGACCAGAAGTTTCGCGAGCTCTGGTTCGATAAAGACATCCGAACATATGAACAGTGGACAGATGCACTGGGCATAGAAAGGACTCTTCCTGAAAAATACAATAAATGGATGGCGTGGATCAATGTACGCGGTGCAGGTGGAGCAGAACAAATAGTCAGAGATGATTATGTTCAGATATATATTCCGCTGAGAGGGTCTACAGAAGCTCTTAGAAATGCTGTGCATTATTCCAAAACCCCTGAAGAAAGGGAAGCTGACAGAAAGCTCCGTGAAGAGCTGGAGTCAGGAAAACTGCCGCCAGGCGGATATTAAGATCAAGAGGCGTTTCAAATAAACAAAACAAAACTATCACGAAGAGCATTCCTCTTTGGAGGTTTGGCTGTAGGAGCTGATCTTATCCTTGAGACTCAAGGTAAAGGTCTTATATCTAGATTGTTGTCTAGCTCTAAGTATCCTGATGCTTATGCTCGGGATGGCGGGCTTGTTGTGCTGCCGAGCCGTGGCAAACTGTATGTGGCTTCTGATTTCCATTCACGGAGCAAGGATTTCGAGAAATGGCTGCAGCGGACAGAGCTTGTCGAAAGGATGCAGTATGATGATGTCTATGGACTCATACTCGGCGATGTTGTCGACAAGAAGGAACATGATTCTGAAGCAGAAAGATATGGCGATTCAAAGATTGTCGACAGGATAATGGAGATACAGGATAAGCTTGGTGAGCAGAGAAACCGCCTGATCTACATCCAGGGTAACCACGAGCATGAGGTCCTTAAGCTTTATGATATGCTGAGAAGTAGAGGCATGGGCCCGGCTAACCAGAAAAAGATTGTCCAGAGGATGTATAATGGTAAAAGCGGATTCTATTTCAAACAGTTCAATTTCATAGAGCGCATGACTGAAGAACAGTTCAGGTATATGCGCGATCTTCCGTTCGCAGTCATGACAAAGAATGGGATTGTCGGCGTGCATGCAGGACCTGCAAGATTCATGGAAGGCCCTGAAGATGTAGCGCAGAAGAAAAAGAGTGTTGTGCAGGACATTGTGTGGAGAAGGCCTGAAAATGTCACAGGCGGAAGCTACACTTCCAGTGAAGTGAGGGAATTCCTCGAGAAGATGGATGACTCAGGACTGCTCGTCACAGGACACACACCATTGGGCATGCTGCCTCGTTACTATGTCGAGAATGGTGTCGGCGTCTATGGAGGCAACCAGATCATACTCGCAACAAGCTATGGATCATATCCAGGCAACAAATCATACCTAGCACTTGAGCTGGGCAAAAGATATAATAATACCGGTGATGTAAGAGCAGGGGAAGAGATAGCAAGGCTGGAAATAGTACCAGGCACTGAAGAGCCGCAACTGCTCGCAAAGAAGAAAGCAGCGTGAAGAAAATGCCAGAGATACAAGACTATACAAATGCAGATGTTACAGATATATCACCTACAAACAAGGTTGTTATCAAGAAGCGAAATCCACGATACAAGCCTTTTTATGG
>JAHWIS010000035.1 GCA_019322385.1 Candidatus Woesearchaeota archaeon | reverse complement strand
GTTGTTGCGATGAGGTGGAATCCTAGATCATACCATCGCATTGTGAGCATGACTACGAGCCATATTATTGCAAGTGATGCTACGAGAAGCAGAGCCTTGGCTATGGTCTTCAGCTGTGTTGTCGTGCTGTACTGCATGCTGTTGGCTATTGCTTGTCGCATTGTAAGAAAAGGATTCTGCTTGCGCAAAGAGGCGTATGCGCAAGCAGGTCCAAACCACCCCCCAAAGAGAATATGAATCGTGCGTAGGAAGCACCACAACTCATCTTCCTCAAGCGGTCTTCTCGTTTGACCTGATATTCCCTTGGTGCAACTACTATATAAATATTCCGAATTTTCCCCCATTTCCTAAATTTCCTTTACTTGAATTTGTGCCTTTCAGAGCTTTAAAACTGGTTTTTCTGTTCTCGAAAAATTCACAGAAATGGAAAGCATTTATAAAGGAAAACGGTTTTGAGTATAGAGATTTGTGTACTAATCTGGTAAGTGTAGCAAAAAGAAACAGGAAAAAAGGAGTGCTTAAGCATTCCCGAAATAATGATTTGCTATACGATAATCCTTGTTGAGCGCTGCCTCGACCTCGCAGATCTCTGGCATAGAAAGGTTCTCATTGCAGACAGTCGCGATGTTCTTTTGCCTGTCGATAGTCGCGACTGGGACGTCTGTCTTCCTCTTAAAGAATTGTATCTCTCCAGGATCATCCATCTTGACACCGCACTTGAGCTCGCCTGTAGGATTTCTTAAACAGAACATCGCGTGGATCGCATCGACTTCAGCCCTTGTCAATTTCTGCCTGAAGAACATGCTGTCTATCTGGCGCAAGGTCATGTATTCATGACCAGCATTGCCATTGCCGCTCTTTTTTGGTTCATATCCCCTTTTTCGGTAACTGCTCATGGAAGATCCACCTCCGAACAAGATTTCTGCATCTCTTTCAATGTATGTCATATTACATCCCTCAACACTATTTATATTTATCGTGAACTGTCTGCCTGTCTCTCGAGCTCAAGCTTCTTTGCTATAGCGCCTGAATTAGCAGACTGCTGGAAAGCAGCTATGATCTCTTCAGCGAGGCAATTGATTATGCTCCTTTTAGAATTGAATGCTTTCTGGTAAGATATCTGGGTCATGTATTTGATTGCCTGGTCAACCCTTCTCTGGGGAGCGACCTCGACAGCTTTAGGATACTTTGCACCGCCGTATTCGATCGTCACAATCTCTTCCCTCGGCGCTGCATTCTCAATGGCCTTGACAACAACAGCTACAGGGTTCTGGTTAGTCCTCTTCTCGATGATCTCAAGGGCCTTCTCCATAATGCTGTACGCAGTATGCCCCTTGCCTGTCATGTGGCCTGATGTTATCTTATGCTTCTTGGCCCTGTGGCCAGCATTCATGATGCGGTTTATCAGCCGCTCGATTATGAAGACATTTGACTTGTGGAACCTGAACTTTGCGCTCTTGCCGCCGGTCCTTGGCACGACCCTTGGTTCGATGTTTATGTAGCCCTTTAGGCCAGGATCCATTATAACAATCCCGTCTGTGCTCCATCTGTTGAATACTAGAACTGACATTTTTATTTCCTTGCCTTCTCAAGCTTTCCCTTGAGCAGCGCAGCCAAAGACTGGTCATTCACCTTGACGACCTGCCACCTGACTCCAGGGATATCGCCTTTTGACCTTCCCATATTACCGCCGATGCACTCGATAACAACTTCATCGTGCTCGTCTACTAATTTTGTAGCTCCGTCGCCAGGAAGGAATGCTGTTATCTGCTTGCCGTTCTTGATGAGCTGCACCCTAGCGCACTTCCTCATCGCAGAATTAGGCTGTTTTGCCTCTAACTGTACCTTTTCAAGCACGATTCCCTTTGCTTGGCTGGCCCCAACAAGCGGATCTGACTTCTTTTTAAGGTTAAGGGCTCGTTTTACAAACCATTTATCGCTCCACCTACTCTGATTGCGCCTCTTCGCGCATTTGGAGCCTGCTCTTATGCCATTTGACTTGTTTCCCATGGTTTTGTGGAAAAACAGGCTGTATATAAAGGTTATGGTGAGGGCTGAGAAAGGGAAATACAAGTATCTGAGCCATGATTCATGAGAACACAGAACCTATCCATGCTCCTGCAAAATGAGTCAATGCAATGACTGCAATAGCTATGACAAGATGCTCAACTATCATTTCTGCAGGGTTTTTCTTCTGCTTCTTAGCCATGGTGTAGCTCAGGACGCTTAATGCCAGCAGACCCCAGATAGCGCCTATTATCACTGCAGTGTTGAGCTCGAATATGAGAACAGGGACAAGGAATGTCAGTGCAAAGACGAATTTTGAGATGAAAGTCGCTATGGTTGACTGCCAGATCTCTTTTTCAGAGTGCTTGTTCTCAGACTCTTCTGACATGTGGATGCCTAACGCATCTGAGAAAGCATCTGCGATGGCTATTGTGAGGATTCCTCCTATCACGACAAGCCTTGAGTGAGTGCCTGAATTAAGGCCGACCATCAGGCCTAATGTTGTTATGATACCTGAGGTGAGACCGAAACTGAATCCTACTTTTATTGAATGGTTCATTCTAACATATCCATAAATGCCTTCATCCTGGACTTGTCCTCTAATTCCTTGTCAGACAGTATCCTGAACAATCTCTTCACTTCAGGGTACAAAGCGTGCTCTGCGATGTGGTCATAGTATTCGATGTTCGCGTTGAGCTGGTCGATGGCTATCTTCAGTATCTCCCTTGCACCTGCCTTGTCTGATATAGCATTTATGATAGTCTCATCGATCACGACCTTCGGCGCCTCGAACTTCATGTGCAGGCCGAACTTGATTATCGAGTGCAGGTTCAGGTGCTTCATCATATTGATATCTTTCTTTGTATCATCAGCCATAAACTTCAAGAAATCTTTCAGCTTCGCGTCCTTTGCCTCGCCAGCAAGACGCTCGAACATCTTAAGCTCATCTTCCTGTCTCTTCAAAGCCTCGTATATTGCACCGCGCAAAGCAGCTATCATATGAACACCTCTTTGTTTTGCTTATGGTTTGTTTTTTTGTTTATAATGGTTGTGGTTACTTGATTGTCTTCCACAGATAATCAAAATGCTTCTTGTAACCCTCCATGATATCCTTGTCTTCGATGACTGTCACGATTGTCTTGTCTCCCCACATGATGTTGGCAACCTTGTTTCCGTAGATGGCAATGACATGCGGACTGACAAGTTCTTTCGGCAGGACCTTGTACTCGTAGAACGGCACCTCTTTTTCAAGGTCAAATATCTTAGCCATAAGTTCTGCGTCTATCAAGTCATGCCAGAAATGCTTTTTTTTGATGCGCCTCTTGCTGTACTCTTCCCAATATTTGGGAAAGTATCTCTTTATCCCTCCATTACCTCCTATGAACCATGCTTCCTTGTAGTTGAGCATGTCGTCGAAGACTGCTCGGATGCCGCCTTCACCTTCGAATGTCCAGCTCTTCTGGTTCCATAGACTGTAGAAGTGTTTCCTGAAACCTTCAACAGTATGTTTGTCACTAATCACAGTTGTTATTGGGTCCTCATCGATGTTTGATG
>JAHWIS010000034.1 GCA_019322385.1 Candidatus Woesearchaeota archaeon | reverse complement strand
TTCATGAGGCATTGCAGTGGCATGCGAGCCGCCGATGATGACCCTCTTTCCTAATCTCCTGAAGATAGTGGCCAGTTCATAGGCTCTTGGGATGCAGCTTGTCAATGAAGATATTAATATCACATCTGCATCGATCTTCTCTGGCTCTACTTTTGTCAAGAACTCATCTAACACTTCAACCTGATGCCCTTTTTCATTTAGGACAGTCCCTATATAACAAGGGCCTAAAGGAATGTTTTTAAAGTAATTGTAAACACTTTGGTGGTTTATACCTCTTGCAAATATCACACAAACCTTCAATATTACGCCCCCTTTTAGGTCTATTTCTGGTAGAATCTTGCTTGTTCATTTAAAAAGATTTCGATTCTGGAATGCGAAAACTAAACTAATCCTTGCCTGTAACTCCAATCCAATGTCTCCTTAATACTCTTTTCAAAGTTTATCCCTGCCTTGAAACCAATCTCTTTCTCTGCTTTGGTGGAATCACAGAGCCAGTACACTTGCTGGATCTCTTCAATCTTTGAGATGGGCCTGTAATCCCTTGAAAGAAATGTGTATATGGGCAGCAAGGCCTTGATAAATCGTATTGTGTTTTCAGATATCTTCAAAGAGAAAGCTCTTTTGCCCATCAATCTTTCAATCATGCTCATAAGCCTGTTCCATGAAAAACTTTCTTTGTGTGCCATAAAATATGTCTTGTCTTCAGCAGCAGGATTTTCAGCAGCAGCAAGGATACCTCTGACTAAGTCATTAACATGGATAAAGGAATAATGCCTGTCTTGTCTCATGTTCAGCTTGATGCCTTTCTTTATTAATTTGAAAAATGGGTTGAAGGCAGTAGTCCTTGGTCCAAAGACCAGTGACGGTCTGATTATAGTTGTCGGGAAACTGGCTGACATTGCTTTGACATGCTTTTCAGCCTTTAATTTGCTCTTGCCGTAATAGGTTGTCGGAGAGCATCTGCTTTCCTCGCTGTGTAGATCAACAGGAATGTTACTCTTGTTAGGCCTGATAGCTGCCTGACTGCTTATGTAAATAAATCTCCTGATATCTGGATTCACCTTGTTTATCGCTGAAAGAAGATTCCTTGTGCCTTCTACATTTACCCTTAAGAAATCCTTTTCATCATTCCCGAACAGAAAACCTGCAAGGTGGAATATGACATCAACATCCGTTACAGCTTTTTCCAAGGACCTTTTGTGCAGAAGGTCTCCGAAGACAAGCTCTATATCCCTGTCTTTCAGACGCCTTATATTGCTTGTCTTCCTTACAAGCGCCTTGATCCTGAAGCCCTCTTTTTCCAGGGCGTCGATCATATGCGATCCTATGAAGCCAGTCGCGCCTGTCACGAGGACCTTTTTTGCTCCTGCAGATGCTTTGGTTTTCTTTTCCATCATCGATTGCCTCAGTCTCTTAGCGATTTGAACAATCTCTCACCCATCCTCAGGACCAAAGGCTTTTTAAGCACGATTGCGCCGTGAGGGCAGAGCTCGTGGCAGCAGTAGCACATGATGCACTTTTCTTTGTCAAAAGCAGGGAAACCCTTCCGCATGCTTATTGCATTCTGCGGGCACAGGTGCATGCATTGCCTGCATGCCCTGCAATTTGGTTTATTGACGTTGAAATATGTCTTTATCGTCCTGTAAAGTATGTTCTGGACAGGCTGGCTGATATTGAGCTTATAGCTCAATGGTTTCTTGTATGGCACTTTTATGTTCTTGATACCCAGCACCCTTATCCTTTCAGGCGCCATTCTCCTTTTTCTTGCAGTTTTCAGAAAATCAAGGTCCTTGAACCTGAATCCTATTATCCTGGTCGCTACCATGTCCAACGCGACAGCGTCTCTGCTTGCGATTATAATTCCGGTCTTTTTTGCCTTGCCATGCGTTGGGCCGTTGCCTTCCATCCCGATGATGCCGTCCATCAGGCAAAGCTTCGGTATCTTGGCAGAATACACGTCCAGCAGGAGATTGCAGAATTTTGCGGTAGTATTCCCTTTGTGATGGGCATTAGTCTTTGCCCTGCCCGGCAAGATGCCGAACATGTTCTTCACAGCGCCTGTGTATCCTGTCAGCATGTGCGTCTTGAGCTTGCACACATCGATCACCAGGTCCATTTCCAGAAGTTTCTTTGAAATGCCTATCTTTTTCATTATGATGGAATCCTTGATTTCTGTCACTGTGTGCTCGTCTTCATCAAAGTTGATGAACTCTATATCATGTTTCCTGACGACATCTGCGATGCCGCTTCCCTTGAAAGCTTTTGCTGTGATGTTTGTAGAGACTGCGCCGCTTGATTCACCGACATATATCTCCATGCCGATGTTGGTGTCTTTAAGATACCTGCACACAGCGTCGATGACCAGAGGATGCGTGTTCACAGGCCTTGACGGACCTGCATCAGATAACATGTTGGGTTTGATGAGGACTTTCATACCTGGTTTGAGAATGCTTTTTGCACCTATCATGTCCAGCGCTTTCGTGACAGCTTCAAAAACAGAACTATCGTATCTTTTGCATTTCATTACAGCAACGTCAACTGCAGTGGATTTGCTTTTCTTAACCATCTTCTATCAGTATTCCGTGGAATTTCAGCTGCTTTGGAGAACTTAGATCTTCTATCCTTTTCGGCTCTACTTTCGGGGTCACTTCAAAATTATCCTTGCAGAGGACCTTTATCTTCTCTGCCAGTTTCTTGTCTTTCCTGGAAAAAACCGGCCTGATGATGAGTTCATCGCCTTTCTCAAGCTTTTTCAGGACGATCTGCGCCTCGTTTATCCCTTCGAGGTTAATGATCATGTCTCGGAGTGCTGATAGGTTTATTGTCGAGCCTTTGACCTTTCCTTCTGCAATGCCCATCACAGCAAGCTGGGCCTCGACATTCCTGATCCTGTCGATGTTCTTTATCCTTTGGACGTTCAGGCCGCAACTGGGGCATCTTCTCTCGACGACACCATCTACCATGTCTCCTACAAGGAACCCTTCCAGCAGCGTGCCTGCACCGTTTATGTTCCATACAGAGGCATAGCCCCTGTTCTTTGTGAACTTCCATTCCTCGACGAGATCCTTGCGGTCTTCTGCTGGATCCATGCTTATTGTCTTGATGATGTTTGTCAGGGGCGCAATGTTGTGGAATCCAGAGTGAGTAGAACATTCAGGCATCAGGCCTTCCTTGAACTCGCTCGCCCCAAAGACATCTAGGATTACTGCCTTCTTGACACCTATCTTCTTAGCTTTTTCCTTGATCGCATCCCTTTCCTTGTCAAGGATCCTGCCGGCGCCGTTGACGAACACGACAGTCTCAGGCAATCTGATCCCTTTTTTGATTGCTTCGTCTAGGAACCTATTCCTTATGTAGTCAGACATGCCTGCAATGATGTTTGCATTGCTCTTGCCTGCGAGCTCGACCAGCTTTGACGTGGGCAGGACACCTCCTCCTGCTGTGCAGAGGTTCAGGTTGGCGCCGTGTTCAAAACACATGTGGACAGTGTGCCATCCCAGATGGGGTGCGTATGGGAACAGGTTGAGGCCGACAGTGTTCCCTTTGGTATGCCTAAACACGAATGAGCATATGATCTTGACGATCTCCTGCATATTGGCCATCTTCTGTCTTGCTGTTATCATGACAGGCACAGGAACATCCTCAGAACCGCCAGAGAAAGCAGGCATCTTCGGGTGGAAGAAATCAGTGATCTCCTTCTGCAACTTTTTTCTGTTTGTCAAGGCAGAGAATGCTGTCTTAGCAGCCTTTCTCTTGTGTTGGTGATTGATGAAAGAGATGTATTTCTTGAAGATATCCTTCTTGTTCCCTCTTGGCTGGACAAGGAAATCCTTCGGTCTTTTCCTGAAGACGCTCTTCTTCACGAGAGGAAGGCCTTTTTTCTGCCAATCGCGGACTGATTCAAGGTCGTATGGATCGATATTTCTTTCCTTGAACAACCTGTTGTAGAACTTTGTCTCAGGCAGCATGTACCTGACAGTGGCCTGGAACCTACGGTCCTGGAGTCCCCTTATATTCTTGAAGCTAAATCTTTTAAGCTCCTGTTCTGTCAGATAATCTTTCATTTTTTTCTTGTATTGCTTTTTTCAGCTTCTCGATGTTCGCTTCTGTCACTTTTCTTCCTTCCTTGATGCAAAACTCGCAAGTTTTTCTGTTATATGCAAAGTCGGGCTGTCCAGTTATCTTTGGGACGAGGCAAAAGTCAGGTTTGTGCTTATTTAGGGTCATCTTGATCAATTCATTGAGGAAAAGCTTTTCAGCCAGCTTGTATTTGTTGAATGCAGTGAACCGCTCGCAATCTGTCTCGTGAACAATGTAGGAAGCTATGACAAAGTCAGAATGCTCTTTCAGGACATCGACCATGCAGTGGTTTATGCCGCCACCGTCAACCATCAGCTTGTTACCGACTTTGATGGGTTCAAACACTCCTGGAAAGCTTATGGCGATGGAGACAGCATCAAGTACAGACCCTTTGGTGATTATGTGGTGCTTCCCTGTTTTCATGTCAAGGCCGTTTATGAACAGAGGGATCTTCAGGTCTTTGAAATCAAGATCCGGCGGGTAAAGCTTCTTTAGGAACCTTCTCCTGGTCCTGTGTATGCTTGTGACGCCTCCTCTGGCCCGCAGGAAACCATATACTGAAAAAATGTCTTTTTTGTGAAATGAACATGCTATGTCGATCATCTCATCGACTGAAAACCTTCCGCTCGCATAGACTGCTGCCAGGAGAGCACCCATTGAAGAGCCTCCAATATAATCTATCTTGATATTTGCCTCTTCCAGTGCCTTGAGGACTCCTATGAATGCCCAGCCCCTGCTGGCACCTCCAGAAAATACCAATCCTGTCCTTAGTTTGTTTTTTTTCGACATGTTTTTTATTCTGCTTTTATCTTTTCAATCATTGAAAGCGCTCTTTTTTCCCCTTCCTTGTACAGGCTGATCAGTTTTTTCCTGTTGAACATCCAGTCGGTGTATGTCTCTGATTCTGAGTCGATCAAGACGTCTGGGGGGTTGGCGTCGACCTTTAGGTTGTAGAAACTATTGCAGTGGATGGTTATTGTCGCTTTGTACATGCTGAGCAGGTTTAACCTCTTTATCGGTTTATGCTTTTCTGTGATCTTTGCACCTATTATGAGCTGATCTCTATCTGCCAGATCTATCGGAAGAGGATTTATGAATCCTGCATCTATCAAGAGCTTGCCTTTGTGCTCGACCTCCTTGAATACAGGACCAAATGCGATCGCAGAGTTCAGGGCTTTTGGCAGGTTTCCGTTGTCCAATATCACTTCTTTCTTTGTCTTCAGATCAAGTGCGGTCAAGGTCAATGGTATGATCAATTTGCTGAAGTCAGATACTTGCAGGTGTTTTTTTATCTTGTCCATCAATTTTTTTCCAGTACTTATATCCTTTCCAGCGCTGATGAACTCCATGATGCTGAAGATGTCGCTCCTCTTTATGTCCAGGATGCACATCATGATGTCTCTCGGCGACTTGCCTGCTGCATAGAGTGCTGCGGCTATTGATGCCATAGATGATGCAGCGATGCAGTCAAACTTTATGTTGTTGTCTTCTAGTGCTTTCAGCACCCCTGCATGATATGCATTGCTGGCGAATCCGCCTCCTAAAACAAGTATTTTTTTCTGCATTTTATCGGTTTATTATTTTCTTGAACATCTTTTTCTGGATGTTGTGTGAAAGCCTGTTTGCGAACTTGCCTGCTGGTCTCTTCTTTGTCAATCCGAGCTTTTCTCCTGTGTTCCTGAACGCCTTTAATGCCTTGTCCAGGTTCTCTGTGCTGTGGTTCGCATTGATGACGCATCTGATTATTGACCCGCCTTTCGGCACAGCAGGATAGACAACAGGATGGGCGATGACCCTTTGCTTGAGCAAGAGCTTTGAAAAGCGGAATGCAGTATAGCTGTCACCCATATGGACGGGCAGTATGGGTGATTGGCTCTGGCCAGTCGAGAAACCCATCTTGTGCAGCTCTCTCTTGAAATAATTCGTGTTCTCGAAAAGTTTTTGCCTTCTCTCAGGCTCATCATGGACTATGTCCAATGCTGCGATTATGCCTGCCATAACAGCAGGAGGAGGGGCTGCAGAGAATATCATTGACCTTGCATTGTGCCTTATATACTCGACGACATCTTTTTTTGCTGCAACATAGCCGCCCATGGCAGCTGTGGATTTGCTGAATGTCCCTGCTACAATATCTGCTTCCCCTAGCATGCTGAAGTATTCAAGGATGCCTCTTCCTTTTTTTCCGAAAACACCCATCGAATGGGCTTCATCAATCATCAGCCTTGCATTGTATTTTCTTGCCAGATTCTTGATCACTGGTATGTTTGCTATGTCGCCATGCATGCTGTAGACAGATTCGATGATTATCAGCTTGCCTGCTTTGCTGGGAATAGACTTCAACACTATTTCAAGACTCTTCATGTCGTTATGCTTGAATACTTTTATATTTGTCCTGGCCAGCTTGCAGCCATCGATTATGCTTGCGTGGTTGAACTCATCAGAGATCACTACATCATTCTTGTTTACCATGGCAGGGATTGTGCCTACATTCATCATATAGCCTGCGCCAAAGACAAGAGCGGCTTCTTCTCCTTTGAACCTGGCCACTTTCTCTTCTGCCTGCTGGTGCAGCCTGGATGTCCCTGAGAGGAATCTTGAGCCGGTGAGGCTCAGGCCGTATCTCTTGATGGCGCTTATTGCAGCTTCCTTTATCTTTGGATGGTTATTCAGCCCAAGGTAATTGTTAGAACTCAGCATCACCATGCTTTTCCTGTCCATATTGACTGTGCCGCTGCCTTTGGGTTCGTATGCCTGAAAGTAGCTGTAAAACCCTAGCTTTTTCATCCTTTTGACGTCCTTGAACTGAGAACATTTCTTGAAGATATCCATTTAGCCCCCTATAAAAGCAGACTATTTGGTGCTGGAGGGTATTTAAAAAACTTTCTCTTTCAGTTTTGTGCTGTTATGATGATGTTGTTGGCGCTACAGGCTAAGGCCGCGAACTGTTGTGGTGAATCACCTTTGTTGCTTTGTAGGCTGTTTAGAATGATTCCTGTATATTAAATCGCAAAAATCTTGCGTGAATGATACCCTTGCACCCATAGAGACATTGCGAGAGTAAAGTTTCCAGGTTGCCTGAAAATGGAATGTAAAAAAAGCTTCCAGAAGCAAAGTCTCCCTTCATCTAAAATGCCTAGAGTAAATATGATTTTTATAAGACTCTTCAGCTGAGAATAGATGTCTCTAAATCTACTAAGGTAGGATATACCCTCAGTCTTTATTAAGGGTAGTTTGTATTCATTGAAGAATCTACATATTCTAAGGTAATAGTTTTTAGGAAGATAAACCTCTCTTAAAATCTTTCTATACCCTTTCAAAAGAGTTTTTTGTCCAATCTTCGGGACAAAGTTAATCGAAAAATCCGTTGAATCACCTGTCGCGTCAAAAATTAATCTTTTTTCTTTCTCAAGACGTTTGTAAAGTTTGGTTCCTTTGTCTACGTTTAACAGCCCTACCATTGCTATAGGGATATTACTTTTCTTTATGAATCGTATAATTCGGTTGAAAGTTTCAGGTTTATCGTTATCAAAGCCAACAATGAAACTGCCATCCACCCTCAGTCCGAACCTGTGTATCTTCTTCACATCTGCAATAATATCCCTATTTCTATTTACGAACTTCCCGGTCTCGACAAGGCAATCATCATCTACAGTTTCTATACCAACAAATACTGAATTAAAACCTGCAAGGGCCATCATTCGCATAAGCTCCTCGTCGTCAGCAAGATTAATAGATACCTGTGTAGCAAATGAGAACGGATAGTTTTTGTTTTTTATCCATTCTATTATTGCAGGCAATATTTCTATTTTTAATCTGTGTTTATTCCCTATAAAATTATCGTCGACAATGAATACATTGCCGCGCCATCCGCTGTTATAAAGCAATTCAAGCTCTCTAAGTACCTGTTCTTTGGTTTTTGTTCTTACTTTGCGGCCAAATAGATCTGTTATACAGCAGAACTCGCAGTTGTTCGGGCACCCTCGTGAATATTGAATTGCCATCTTGTTGTATTCTTTAGTCTTCACAAGCCCCAACATGGGCGGAGGGCTTTTTTCTAGGTCGGCAAATTCGGCGGACCTATATACTTGTTGTGGAGTTCCTGTTTTAATATCTTTCAGAAATGATGGAAGGGTTACTTCAGCTTCGCCGACAATAATATGATCTATTTCTTTAAAATGGGAATGATGAGTTGTAAAAAGCGGTCCGCCAGCGACAACTTTCACTCCTAGTTTCTTACATCTTTCAATGACTTCCAAGGCAGGCTTTTTCTGTACCAGCATGGCGCTTATGAATACATAATCAGCCCACTTAATATCACTGTCTTTAAGCAGTTCTACGTTTAGGTCCACAAGTTTCTTTTTCCACTCTTTAGGCAGCAGCGAAGCAACCGTCAAGAGACATAGTGGCGGCATTGATGCCTTCTTATCTATAAATCTAAAAGCATATTTGAAGCCCCAAAATGTTTCAGGAAATTTTGGATAAACAAGAAGTGCCTTCATTTAAGTCATCTCCTTTTACTATAAGAGAAATCCATAAACCCACCATATTTGCGGTATTCTTCCAGCCTGCATGAATTGATCAATTTGCCGTCATAAAATGTCATATCAGGGCAGCTGTCGCACATGTCCTGTCCTCCATCAGGCAGCAAGTCGGGGGCCTGGATGATGGCTATGCTCTGCAGATGGACCCTGCGGAAAAGATTGAGCGGATTCTTGATAAAATTAGCGAAAGCCTTCCTCACGCTTTTGTCAAACATAGACATAAGGAAGATTTTTCTGCATGTTTTGGTTAAGTTCGGGTAGGCTATGTATGTCCCCTGCAGAATGTGGTTGAATGTCTGGATAAGTTCCATTGTTTTCTTGCCGATCGAGCCGTATATCTTTTTCTTTGATCCTATGAGCGCTCCGTTGAACCATTTATATGAATCATGGGATGCTGTGCCGCCAAGATATCCTGAGGGCTCATACTCTTTTAGGCTGTTTTTAATTATTGTGTATACGTCTGTAGACATTATATTAATCTCAGACAGCTCCTCGATCTTGTATGGTAGGTTCTTCTTTACATCTACTTTTGCACCCTTTGCTTTGCACTCTGCTTCCTTGCCTAGCGGGATGCCGCGGTATGTTATGAATATCATGCCGTGGACCTTGTCTATGTTTTTGTTCGCCCATTCAACCATTGCAGGGATGTGCTTGAACGTGTCATAATAGACTGTTGAATTGAAACTGCAATATATGCCCTTTACCTCTTTTGCCATCTCAGCATAATGCTGGCGCAGTTTGTTCAGTTCCTTCTCGTCCTTCCCTTTCCATCCAGGCCTGTCCTGCAGGGAATCGATGTGGATGGTCAAACCAGCCAGTCCAGATTTTTTCAGTTCTTTCAGCCTTTTCTTGTTGAGCGCAATGCCGTTCGTCAGTATCACTGGCTTTATGTTGTTCTCTGCAATGAACTCGACTATCTTGTCGATATCCGGATGGATCAGAGGCTCTCCTCCAGCAATAGAAATATTGTCGCAGTTCCTCCATTTCTTCAGGAACAGTATCTCCTTTTTTATCTCCTTTAGGGTCTTATGACCTTCTATTTTCTCGCGATAGCATCCTTTACAATAGAGATTGCAGGAGTCAGTCACCTCAAGCCAGCCGATCGGGTTGTCGTTCTTTGACCAGGGCAGCCTGTAATAGTCTGATTTAGGAGGATGCTTGCTTTTAAAGCCTTTCATATTTGATGTTCACCCCTCACATCAGTGCTGATGGATTCGACAGGCATATTTAAAGTTTTTGAAACATATTTTGAAATATAGAATATGCTTTAAAACAGGCTTATCTCTTTTTCCTTTGTAGGAGATCTGCATCTGAACAGATATATTGTCAGCAGGCCTTTGCCGAATGCCTTTATCCTGCTTGTGCTGCCGAAGCACCTCTGGCAGTATGGATGTGCTATCCTGAACCTTCGGAAACTGTCTGCTATTTGCTGTGATCTTCTTGAATCCAGTATATGGGTGAGCGAATCCGAATTCAGGTTGCCGAGCGAGGTGTGTCCATCATAATCACCGCAGCATAGCACGACTCTTCCATCGCTCAATACACCGGGGTTTGTGAATGCAGCTCCGCAGAAACCGATCCTTGCAGGATATATCTTCTTCTTGGTGAATGCATTGCCCCAATCGACAAATGACCTTACAACAATGCCTAACCTTCTGCTTTTGTCGATCCAGATGACCTTTTGATAGTCAGTATCATTGAATCTCAGGTTTTCTATGGCTGTTCTTATCTTTGCTTTTGATGCTTTCTTTTTCACTGAAGCAAGAAGGTCTTCGATGACTGGTATGAGATTCTTCTTGAATCTATCTCTTTCTTCATTCATCGCAAACCTGTCTCTGTCATCGATTTCAAAGAATTTTTTTGTAGATGTGTCAACAAGAGACAGCAAGACAGTCATCTTCGGTGCTGATCCCTTTATCTGCTTCACTGCGTTGATTATATTCCTGTAGTATGTGCTGAAAT
>JAHWIS010000033.1 GCA_019322385.1 Candidatus Woesearchaeota archaeon | reverse complement strand
CGAGCATCGAGCTTGTCATGATAGACAACAACTACCAGATCTGCAACAGCACGCATGAGGATGAGGATGATCTTGCATCGCTCAATTTCTATTTTGAGAACACAGGCACTACAGAGGTCTTGGATGCTCAAGTGAGGATAGTGGGATCCAGAGGCATATTCCAGAATGATTCTGTTCTCAATGAGAGCTTTCAATTGAATCCTGGCGGCACTGTGCTTGTCAATATGTCTTTTGATCCTGAGAATGTGGGTGATTTCAGGCAGGTCAAGATAGTGCCTAGGATAAGCCTGCCAGGCGTTGCAGAGCACGCGTTCTGCGCTGATTCAGGCATAACAATATCAGCTGTGCCTAATAATTGTACATCGTATCAATAGGAGGTGTAGTAGACATGAATATGAGGAGGTCAAAAAAGGGTCTTTCACCGTTGATCGCAGCAGTCTTGCTGATTGTAGTAGTAGTAGGGATCGGCGCAGTAGTCACAGGAATCGTGCGTAACTACGTGACCGAAGGCAAGCAGACAATCACTGAAAAGGCTTCTGACATGAAATGCGGGGTCGAGATAAGCATCGACGTACCTGTTGTTGCCGATGAGCTGAGGATCTGCAACTGGTCAAACAAGATCCAGTTTACATTGGATAATTCAGGTTCTTCAGACATTGATGACCTTCAGGTGAAGGTGTTCGGTACTGCAGGATTTGATGCTAATGATACAGCATGGACAGATTCCCCTACCCAAACCGCTGTCTTTGAGACAGGAGATACAGTAATACTCAACATAACATTCGACGATACCGCAGTAGGTGACATCCAGCAGGTCAAGATCGTCCCAAGGGTGAGGGTAGTCGGTAGGACTGATAAGGCTTACTGTACAGATGCGTCATTGACGTTTGCAGATTTCCTAAGCTGCAGTTAATCTTTGTTTTTATCTTTTCAAATCTTTTCCAAAAATAGACATGGTCTTCAATATGTTCAACTCCAAAAAAGCGCTTTCTCCATTGATCGCTGCAGTCCTGCTGATTGTTGTAGTCGTAGGCATAGGAGCTGTTGTCGTCGGCATGACGCGGGGCATGGTGTCTGACAACCAAGACACGATATCACAGACAGATGACAGGATGTCCTGCTCTAGGGATGTTGTTATCCAGATACTCAAGCTCGACAGGGATCCCCAGATATGCAAAGGCTCCAACTACATCAACGTGGTGATCGAGAACATAGGCACTGTGGACATCGAGGATTTCCAGCTCCTTACATACGGCACGACAGGAGTATACAACAACGAATCCATCGGCGCAGGCACATTGAGCAAAGGCGGAGCCCTGGAGCTGAACGCAACATACGACACAGCCCAGGTCGGCACACTCCAGCAGGCCAAGTTCATCCCAAAGCTCAAGAAGTCAGGAGCAACAGGCTATCATTTCTGCTCTGAAGTCGCATTAAAATATGAGGATATCAATGATTGCTGACTCTTCTCTGCAGACGCAAAGCCACGCCCTGCTCCGCTTTTTCTCGCTTCGCTCAAAAAAGCTCTCGCGTTGCCGACGCACGCCTGAGCTGGACAACTGTTGAAGTTGCCGCAGGCCCAATTTACTATTGATCCTTTGTGTATACCGTTAGCGTGCTAATTGGCAACTACGGTCGTGGCTTTGCTAGTGATAAGAACTAAGGCATCCTTCTCAACTGTTTTATCAGATAACTCTCTTCCTTTTCCTCCCCTTCTTTCTCTCCCTTTGCTTCTCCTTCTTTCTTCTCTTCCCCCTCTGCAGCAACTTCTTTTGGTATCTCTGCAGGCACCTCTGGCTTTTCCATCTCTTCCTTGAGCTGCAGCTCTACTGTGGCCATCTCCTCTTCGCTCAGCTGCTTCGGCACCCACTCAAACACCATACCGTCGCCTGACTTTCTAGAAATAATATTCACAGAGAAATGAGGCGCTTCCTGCCCTGCCTCGACGCCATTGTGCACGATGATGTTCGTGCCTTCTATCTTCAATGATTCAAATGCAGCGACGGATATATTGTTTGCGATTTTGAATATCTGGTCCAGTTCATCATCACTCACTGCCTCAAGTATCGGCACATGTCTTTTAGGAGCTACAACTATATGACCGATCGCTGCTGGCTGATCTGCAAGGAAAGCAACTATCTTGCTGTCTTCATAGATCTTTGCAGATTCCTTTTTTCCCTCGATTATGTCACAGTATTCGCACGCCATTTTCATTTGAATAGATTTGATATCTCGTCAAGCTTTGACCTGTCTTCTTCTGGTTCCACTTCCTCATTAGATTTCTCATCCGGAGGAGGTACATGGAACATAGGGCCTGTAGGATCAGTACCTTCTTCCTGCTCTGCCTCTTCCACAGTCGTCTCTACCTTCTCTGGCTCTGCCTTCTCTACATCGACAGGCTCTTCCTCTTTTATCCCTAGCTGTTCATTCACTTTACCCTTCACTGCCTGTCTTATCTTTGCCTGATCCTCTGCATTTATCTGGTTCTTAGGAAGATTGAATACAGTTATGCCATCATTCTCTTTCCTTGGTATGACATGTATCATGAAGTGCGGCGCCTTCTGTCCTGCTACAGCTCCATTCGCAGCAAAGATATTTGTCCCATCTGCCTTCAGCCCGCGTATCTGTGCTTTAGATACCTTCTTTGCGATCCTGAAAAGATAAGCGATCTCCTCTTCTGGCATCAAAGGCATGATAGAATAATGCTCTTTTGGAAGAATAAGTACATGACCTGGGTTTGCAGGGTTGATGTCAAGTATCGCAAGGCACTTCTCATCCTCATATATCTTCTTTGAAGCCACCTTGCCTGATATGATATGGCAGAATATGCACTGCTGTTTCTGCATCTCTGCTACCTGTTCAGGGCTCATCTGTGCCAGTTGCTCTTCTGTAAGCTCTGTCATTATGCCTCTTTTAGTGTATGCCTTGTCTGCCCTGTATTTTAATCTTTTTATTGATAATTAATAAAAAAACTTATTAAAAAAATAATTATTTCGCTTTTCGCTATTTCTCAGTAACACTTATTTATAAAGACCAAAACATTTATAAATCTTTAAATACATAAGAAAAATAATTATTAGAAATGTCAGAAACTTTCTACTGGCTATAACTGCTGGCTGAAGGCCATCAAGTGTCTGATAATGAAAGTTTCTGAGCATGATCAAGAACCAGAGGTTCTTGACATATTTCAATCAGCAATTACAAGAGACTCAAAAAGTGGTGTTTACTCTACAGCCAGTCCACACAGAGCATGGCTATTGGCAGCAGGAGCTAGACTCTGCCATAAAATCAATAAGATCAAAGAAAAACCTTCTGATTCTCGGCCCTGACAAGATCGGCAAGTCTTCATTCCT
>JAHWIS010000032.1 GCA_019322385.1 Candidatus Woesearchaeota archaeon | reverse complement strand
TTGTTTAAAATGGCGTTGGACAGAGGTATAGAGGATATAGCACCTAGGTTGGGTGATTTTGTCAAGTTAGTCGAACAGAGGATTAATAGGGGGGATACTGTCAGGATTCTCGATGCTGGGTGTGGCTATGGAACTGCGATGATGGGCTTTGTCAAACAAGTTGGTTCGAAGGTGCAGCTCATAGGGTTCAATTCGTCTGAGCGACATGGGACTTTGGAGACGATGCGGAACGATGTTATCAAGAAGGGATTGTTCGCTAAGGATGAGTTGGAACAGATCCCAAATTTGCCTCGGATCGTTTATTTTGATGCGAGTGATGGCTTGCCATTTGAGTCAGACAGCTTTGATTTTATATACAGTATAAACTCACTCCATTACTATGATGATAAGATACATTTTCTCGAAGAATGTAATAGGGTGCTAAAAGAGGGCGGAATCGCGAGGATAGGCTCTGCTTTTGGCAATCATTATTTTGGACTAAGAGCACATACACCAGAAAAATATCCTGGTTTCTGGGAAATCTGGGATAAAGGAGAAGAAGTTGATGCTTGGGTTTATCTAAACCAGTTCAAAGGAGTCAAAACAGTGTATGAACCTGCAACAAACAAAGAAGAAGTGCCGCAATACATAGAAATTCAAAAACAAGCACACCTTGACTTCAAGCTGCGGCTCATTGCATCAATAGACTTTAATTTTATTTGGCGAGATTGGTCGGGCGTAAAAAGCATTTATACAACTCAATTAGAATTCAGACCCAAATGGAAGAAAGCATAGAATCACCACTTTCTATACACAGAACCCCTTTCCCTAGCAACCCTTAAAACCACAACCTTTATATACCACCACTAACAAACTTTTATCCATATTGGGGGTTTTGGGCTTCTATAACCCTTAAATCATGCTAGAACAAGGAGGATAAATAAAATGACAAAGGACGTACAACCGATATTCATATTGCCTGAAGGCACGCAGAGGAGCACAGGGCGAACAGCCCAGCGCAACAACATCATGGCTGCAAAGCTTGTTGCAGAGACAGTGAGAACAACCTTAGGACCAAAAGGCATGGACAAGATGTTAGTTGATTCTTTAAACGATGTCACCATAACAAATGATGGTGTAACAATCTTAGAAGAGATGCAGATAGAGCATCCTGCTGCTAAGATGATAGTTGAGGTCGCAAAGACACAGGATGATGAGGTGGGTGACGGAACAACCACTGCAGTCGTCATTGCAGGCGAGCTTCTCAAGAAGGCAGAGGACCTGCTTGAACAGGATATACACCCTACTGTCATAACCAAGGGCTATAGGATGGCTGCTGAGAAGGCGCAGAAGATATTGCTCAATGCTGCAGAGCCTGTATCGATGAAGGACACCGCGACCTTGAAGAATGTCGCGATGACAGCGATGATAGGCAAGAGCGCAGAGTCTGCGAAAGAGCTTCTTGCAGACATAACCTTCAATGCTGTCAAGAATGTCGCTGAGGAGTATGATGGCGAGATATTCATAGATGACGAGGACATCAAGATCGAGAAGAAGGTCGGAGGTAGGGTAGAGGACACAGAATTAGTGAAAGGTATAGTCCTTGACAAGGAAAAGGTCCACTCTGCAATGCCGAGGACAGTCAATGAAGCAAGGATAGCATTGGTCGATTCTGCTTTAGAGATAAAGAACACAGAGATAGACGCAAAGATACAGATCACTGATCCTGCCCAGCTCCAGAGCTTCCTGGACATGGAGGAGAAGATGCTGAAGGACATGGTGGCAAAACTCGAGTCAGCAGGAGCTAATGTGGTCTTCTGCCAGAAAGGCATCGACGATCTTGCGCAGCATTATCTTTCTAAGAAAGGCATCTATGCATGCAGGCGTGTCAAGAAGTCTGACATGGAGAAGCTTGCCAAGGCCACGAAGGCATCTATTGTCACGAACCTCGACGACCTCTCAGCAAAAGATCTTGGAAAAGCAGGGATGGTCGAAGAAGCAAAAGTAGGCGATGAGGAGATGACATTTGTTAGGCAGTGCAGGAACCCTAAGTCAGTCACCATACTGGTCAAAGGAGGCACAGAGCATGTCATCGACGAGGTAAAGCGTGCCATCGATGATGCTGTAGGCGGTGTTGTCGCAGCCCTGAAGTCTGGCAAAGTAGTCGCTGGAGCTGCATCGACCGAGGTCGAGCTTTCCAAGGCAGTGCGGAAGTTCGCAGACTCTCTTTCAGGCCGAGAACAGCTCGCAGTGCTTGCATTCGCTGACGCCATGGATATCATACCAAGGACTCTCGCCGAGAACGCAGGTTTAGATCCAATTGACGTCCTGACAGAACTGAAGGCAGCGCATGACAAGAACCGGAAATGGGCTGGAATAAATGTCTTCACAGGCAAGGTCATGGACGCATGGGCAGCAGGCGTCATAGAGCCTCTAAAGATAAAGACACAAGCAATCTCCAGCGCATCAGAAGTCGCAATCATGATCCTAAGAATAGACGACGTGATCGCAGGCGGCCCAGGAGGAGAAGGCATGCCACCACCAGGAGCAATGCCACCAGGCGGAATGCCTCCAGGAATGGGGATGTAACTATCTTAATTTTTTTCTTTTAATTAACAAAAAAGAATTCTAGACATACCCTAATCCCATAGCAACAAACATACCAATACCCAACAGCAGCATTATCACGCCAGCTATCAGGTGCAGGACCTTCAGCTTCCTGGTCCGCCACTCCTCAGCCTTTGCTGTTGTCGTGAAGCCGAAGTAGATCGCCAGTGTTATGATGAGCATTGGCAGGATAAATATGAGGTTGTACAGCAGCAGCATCCCGAGTGCATATCCTCGTGTAGCTGTCTTTGCCAACAGACCAAGGATAACAATATACGGCCCTGATGTGCATGGCAATAAGAACAGACTGATCACAAACCCTATCAAGAAAGCCCCTGGCACTGAAGTCACTCCTTTCAGCACAGCCTTCATCTTAGGCCTCCAAGAGTGAGGCACTTCCATGATAAACCATTTGCCGTACCACAGATAATCCTTCAGGTTGAACAAGCCGACCAATAATGCAAGCACTGCAACCACTGAATAGAACACATGAGTCACTCCTGCAGCACGTATTGCAGAAAACAAACCAATACCCATGAGCAAATAGGATATATAGATTGACAATGTAAAAGCAAGCCCTGCTGCAAGCACCCGTTTCTTTGCTCCTGCTGCAAGTATTGTAGTAAGCAATATTATAAGAACAGCAAAAGCGCAGGGATTGATCGCATCGACTGCTGCTGCAGTCAAGACAGCTCCGAGAGTCAGCTTCTCTTTTGCATATGTCTTTCCAGGATCCTCACCAGGCGACTGATCACCTTCAATCATGACTGTCTCGTTCTGAGGCATTTCAAGGCCTACCTTTACAAGAGGCGATTCGCAGCCGACCTCAGCGCAGTGCTTTATCTCCTGCTCGATCGTCCTTCCAAGAGCATCGCTGAACCCGACAACCACCTTGCCGTTGATGAATGTAGTGGGAACGCCTTCTATCTTCTTGCCGAAAGCGTCTGCAAGGTCTTCCCACAATTCCCTGTTCTCCTGGTCAAAGTAGATCTCATAAGAATGGACATTCAGTTCAGGATATTTCTCCTGCATATCTTCAAGGAACACTTCCTCACGGGAGCAGTGCGGGCATCCCCTACCATAGAAGAACACTAAATCTAATTCATGATGCTCTTCCTGTGCAAACACAAGCGCTGTACTGAATAAGAGCAGCACTGCAATCAGTATGGGAAGCTTTTTCATGATATCCTCTTTTTACACAGGAGATATTTAAATCTTATTGAAGTTTTGGTTTGGCTTGAAGCCTTCATCTCAATGTTCGTGCCTACAAGTGTCTTCAGCGCCCGCCTGCTTCAAACCTGCGGATTTCCACATGCTGAATATCTCTTTCACTGTATCTGCCTGGCAGACATATACCTCAATCCCCAGCTCTCTGCACATCTGCAATGCCCTTCCGCCAAGCCCTCTGCAGAGAAGTACATCTGCGCCATGCTTTTTCATCAGTTCAGGAGGCAGGCCTGTGCCTCCCATGTGAGCGCTCGTGTTGTCTATCACTTCAAGCACCTTCCCATCCTCGTCAAGGAATGTGTATGTCTCGCATCTTCCGAAGTGCATGGCCACTTTCTCATCAAGTCCGTCTTTTCCGTCAGTAGGGATAACTATCTTGGCCAATCTAGACAACCTCTTTGACTTTCTTACCCTCAACTTCTTCATACTTGATGCCTTTCTCTTCCATTGCGTCGACCATCTTTGGGCCGAAGCGTCCGCTCACCACCTTCTCGACCCCTTCGTTGGACAGCATCTGCACTACTGAAGGTCCTGCTCCACCCCCGCCTATCTTGAACGGGTTGCTTATTGTCTTCACCAGCTTTCCATCCTCAAATATCAGGTAATACTCTGCCCTTCCGCTTATCAGGCTCACTTCAGACTCCTCATCCTTTCCGGTTGAAGCTACAGCTATCTTCATCTTTTACCACCCTCCACGATTTTTTCGACGACATAACCTTGCAATATAGATGCAAAAAGCATTACTACAGTAAGCACGACAGTATATGCTATTCCGAAATAGAATATGAAAAGAGGAAGCAACGCAGGCTTTATCGCCCTGTTGTAGAGGAATGTAGCTACATAGCCGTTCCTTACGCCATGCTTCTGCATCTCATTGAGCAGAGGATACCACAAATATATTGGCCCTGTTGATATTATCCCGCTGATAAGCGCTATGAGCCATCCTTTTGCCCCTGCTTTCTTGCCGAGATGCTTCACTATTGTCTTAGGCTTGATAAAGTAATTGATCACTACAAGCAATGCGAACACAAGCAGGAATACCCAGAACACTTTCTTGATGATCTGCCAGAAGAACACAAGGCTCTTCATCAAAGTATCTATGCTGAACAAAGCAACAGCTGCGTATATAACTATGACAATCCCTAAAAAATACCATCCTGCATAGCTTTTTTCTGTTTTCTTCATATCAATCCCATTATCCCGACAGTCACGTAAGCTATCACGACCGCAAAGACAAAGCTTACGATGTTCCTGACTATTGCGAACCTTCTTCCGAGCAGCATCGACTCTGCCGGCAGTTGCACAAGCCCGACAGTCACCCACGCTACAAGGAAAGCAGTGACTGCTGCAAGGCTGACCCCTTGTTCAAGCAGCTCTCCCCCTATGATGTAGCTTGTTATTGGGTTGCCTGCGAGTATGCTTCCCACTGCCCCTCCGATAAGCGAATCCAAAAAAGGTATTGCGCTGAAGAATCCTGCGATAGCTTCCTTCGGTATCAATGCGCTTGAAAGGCTCACAAGCAGCACTGCCCCTATCAGTATCGGGAAGCTCATCCAGATAGATCTTGCTGATTTCCTTAGCGCCTCCTTGAAGCTTTGGTTTTCATCCATGTCGTTAGCCTATTCTTCTATCTCTTTTAATCTTTTCTCTATCTCCTGCCTCTCTTCCTCTAGCAGTCTCTTCTCTTCTTCCTTGGTCAGCTGCTGTACATCTGCAGTGCGTCTCCAGCCGAATCCCCTTCCTTGACCTCTTCCAACTCCTCGACCCCTTCCGCAAGGTCCTTGACCTCTTCCTGTCCTAGGCCCTTGTCCTTGAGGTCCTGTTCGATCTCTTCCTGGCATTTTGTATACACCCCCGTGTATCTTTATGGCAAGTCCTTCAACCAATGCCCTGGCGATTTTCGCCCGTGCATCTGAATATATCCTGTGGAATGTAGGCTGCGACACCTTCATCCGCATTGCTGCAGTGTTCTGGTCAAGGTTCTGGTGATCCTTCAGACGGACAGCTTCAAGCTCCTCTATATTGAGGTCTATCCTTTCCAGTCCGCGGAGCTTGACACCCTGCGGCTTGAAGTATGTTACACCAGGCTCATGCCTTACCCATCTATGTCTTCTTGGCCTTACCATAATGAATATATATTCATAACTAATATTTAAATTTTTGTATCTTCCACAACAACAATCAATCACAGCCCCTCTCCCAAGCAAATTCTAAGTGCAAAACGCCTATAACCCATAATTAAAACAGAAATCTTTATAAAGTTCAGCCCCTAGTTTCAAACTAATTATTATGTTTAATTTTGCACAAAAAAAAGAAAAGGGGTGCTTACATTGCCAGAAGAAGATGAATATGCCATTGTTTCTAAGAAAGAGTTCTTGACTCTGAAGAGAGAGCTTGACCGTTTGAAGAAGAATCCTCTTGAAGGTTCTGAATCTGGAGAGAATCTACAATCCAGTATCGATAATCTCAACAAGAGCCTGAACGTGATGTTGGAAGTGTTCAAGCAGGCTGCTGATGACATGAAGCTTGAGGAGCATGAGGCAGAGGCCATCGGGAAACAGATAGGTCCATTGAGCGAGAAGATGGATATGCTTATCGACCAGAACCAGAAGATCGCGAAAGGCATTGTGGCGATCGCTGACATGGTCAAGGAAAAGCTGGAAGAGATCGGTGAAAAGACAGAAGCGCCAAAGCCAAGACTGCCTCCGTTAGGAGGAGGTCCTAGACCGACACCGCCTCCAAGTTATATGCCACCTCCAGGAGCTCCGCCTATTACAGAGCCTGAAGGTATGGAGCCTGCAGGGCTGCCGCCTATGGCGCCTCCAAGCCCTATGCCCCCGCCTGGCATTCCACCTGAAGGCGGAGAAAAGAAGAGCATTCTCGGCGGGTTGATGAAATAACCATGAAAATCGAAGATTTTAATGGTGCCAAAACCAGGAGGTTTTGAGCATGGCAGAAGAAGATTACCCTGAGCTGAAAGCAGCTCCAATAGAGAAGGATGAGCTGCACCCGAGGAAGATGAGGCGTTTTGTCAGGCACCTTTCTGTTTCTGCAAACAAAGCAGAGGAAAGATCTGTAAAGAAGCAGAAGGTAAAAGAAAAGCTTGACAGGATAAAATCAGTCTCACTCAACAAGCGTTCTACAAAAAAGACAATAGAGCAGGAGTTCGGCTCTTTGGAGTCTGTTGTCAGGGAGCTCATACCTGATGATGAGAAGATATTGGAAGAGCAGAGAAGAGAGACAAGGCAGATAGGTGAATTAAGAAGCATGGTCGAGGACCTGTCAAAGAAGCTCATAGCGATCGGCAGGGAATATGCCCAAGAATTAGAAGATCGAGACAGGAAGATTCTTGAATTAAGAGAAGCCTTGGCTGCAGCGCATATCAAGATCTCAGAGACAGGCGAAGAGAGACAGAAGAAGATAAGGGAGATAGAGCGCAGGATCAAGGGCAGGCAGGAACCAATAGTCGAAAAGGTACAGTCAAAAGCAGAGATGCTTAAGGAGCTTGAGCTTCATCTCAAGACACTTGAGGACAA
>JAHWIS010000031.1 GCA_019322385.1 Candidatus Woesearchaeota archaeon | reverse complement strand
CATGTGCAGGGTGAGCTTTGACATCTGAGGTATTGCGATGACCCATCTTAAGGAATACAGGCAGGCCACTGAGATAACTGCCCTGTTCTTGTTTTGCATATCATTGTTCCATCCTATTCTTGGTCCTTATGCCAAGAGCCTTGGGCTGACAGAGTTCCAGATCGGCCTGATGTTCGCGTTATTCCCTCTGACACTTATTCTCACGTGCAGCACATTCGGCTCGCTTTCAGATTCTATAGGTAGGAAGAAGATAATAATCCTCGGCATCATAATGCAGATAGCAGGCATAATCCTTTATCTTATTGGGAAGCCGTATCTCATCATCATAGCTAGGTTCCTTGAGGCCCTTGCGTTCGGTGCTGTTGTGTTTGTAGGCCTTGCAAAGATACAGGACAACCTGCGTTCCAAGACACGAGGCAAATACTCAGGCATAACCCTTTCCATCATGCACATAGGCACGCTTATAGCTCCTGTCGCAGGCGGGTTTCTTGCTGATTACTGGTTCATCAAGGCTCCTTTCATATTCTCTATGCTTGCTCTCTTGTTGATGCTCTGGCTGATCTCAATACATGAATCACTTAACTTAAACCATAAGTTCACACGGTCTGACTTCAATATTTTCGAGAAGGTCAGGATGTTCTTCTCAAACAAGCATCTCAGGGGCATGGGTGTACTCGGCATTGTCATGCACGCGTCAGTCCCTTTGATCTACATCTTCATACCTATCTATATAGTCGATCATTTCGGCTTGAGCTACAGGTATGTCGGCTATGCATTGTTTGCCATGCACATCTTCATGCTGTTCCAGTTCTTCATAGGCTCTCTTTGCGACAGGCTCAGCAAGGCAAAGCTCATGCTGTTCGGCGTGGTGACATTCGGCATCTTCATGTTCTTCCTTGCTTGGGCGCCCACCTACTGGTTCTTCATCCTGGGCATGTTCCTTTTGGGTATCAGCCTGGCATTCTGGAATGTCGCTGCCTGGTCATTCATGGCAGATATAGGTGCGAAGATGAAAAGGGAAGGCTTTGTCATCGGGACATACATCTCTGTCGCAAAGATAGGCTCTTTCTTCAGCTTTATTTTCGGCGGGATGCTTGCGCAGTATTATGGCGTGCCTGTTCTGATGGCTGTCATCGGCGCTCTTGTGATTGTCGGCGCTATTGCCGCGGCTTTTTTTGTTATCGGGAATCATAAGAAAGGAAGGAAGAAAAAATGAAGGCAAGGAAAGCAGTCGTATTGATCTCGTCAGGCATAGATTCTCCTGTTGCTGCATGGATGATGAGCCAGAAAGGCATTGAGCTCATAGGTATCCATTGCTCCAATGCCCCTTTGGCAGAGCAGGCATCAACAGTCATTGTCGAGAAGCTCTGCAAGAAGATTGGACTGAAAAAATTATATATTGTGAAGCACGGCTCTCTTGTGCAGCAGAAGCTTGTCAAGCATTCAAGGCAGTCATTGATCTGCGTGCTGTGCAAGCGGTTCATGTACCGCGTTGCAGAGGCTATCGCAAAGAAAGAGGGTTGCTGCTGCATTGTCACTGGTGAGAACCTTGGCCAGGTCGCTTCGCAGACACTTGATAACATGGTAGTTCTTTCAGACGCAACCTCTCTCCCGATCCTGCGGCCCTTGCTCTGCAATGATAAGCAGGAGACTGTTGATCTTGCCAAGAAGATAGGCACCTATGACATAGGTCTTGACTCCCCGCCATCCTGCACAATCGTCCCAAAGAAGCCTGCGACAAAGGCAGCCTTGTCAAATGTTATGCAGGAAGAGCAGAAGCTTGATGTCGATGGCACTGTGTCAGAGGCAGTCAATACAGCAGAGATAATCAAGTTCTGATAGGGCTAAAATCGCAATTACTGGACGAAAGTAAATGCTTTAAAATACCCTGTTTTTTGGGCTTTAAAATGCAGAATTCAGGCTTTTCAGACGGTCTAAAGGGTAATGAAAAGCTTTAAATACTGATTCTTTTTCTGTAATAGTTGGCTATTGATGAGGTTGTGTTTGTGGTTAACACAACTTTTTTTTATTTTTTTTTATCTAGGTTTTCAAAATGCTCACAAAAAAACAATATTCTACAATTCTTGAAGAACTCGATAACTGCAAGAGACCGCTATATTTCTTCCATGATGACAGCGATGGCCTTTCGTCATTCCTGTTGTTATACAGGTACAAGAGTGAGGGCAAGGGTGTCTGCGTCAAGTCCCATCCGAAAGTGGACAGCAGGTTCTTCAAGATTGTGCAGGAGTATGAGCCTGACAAGATATTCATACTGGACCTTGCGATGGTCGATGATGAGTTTGTGGATGAGTTCAGGGGCATCCCCATTGTCTGGATAGACCACCACACTCCCTTGAAGTTGCCTGGCGTTAAATACTTCAATCCGCGTGTAGAGAAATCAGATGACAACACCTGTGTCTCTCATCTCTGCTATCAGGTCGTGAAGCACGACAGGCCAGATGATATCTGGATAGCTGCTGTCGGCATTGTCGGCGATTGGCAGCTGACTTCTGTCACGACAGAGTTCTCTAAGAAATATCCTGAACTTCTGCCTGTTTCGATAAATCGTCCTGAAAGTGCATTGTTCGACTCTCCTCTGTCCAAGCTCATCAGGATAATGAACTTTATTTTGAAAGGAAGGACCCAGGATGTCATGAGGTGCGTCAAGATACTCACCCGTGTCTCATCCCCTTATGAGCTCCTGAATGGAGAGACACCAAGGGCAAGGTATATTCTGAAACGCTTTGAGAACATAGATGAACTATACCAGAAGCTCCTCAAGTTCGCTGTCAAGAAGGTGTCGAAGAGCAAGCTGCTTCTTGTGACCTATACAGAAGAAAAGATGAGCTTCAGCGGTGAGTTGTCGAATGAGCTTCTTTACCGCTATCCTGACAAGGTGATCATTGTTGCTCGTGAGAAGTCAGGCGAGATGAAATGCTCATTGAGGACAAGCCCTGGATTGAACCTCCCTGATGCCATAGCAAAGGCTCTTTTAGGCGTGAATGGCTATGGCGGAGGCCATGAGTATGCCTGCGGAGCCTGCGTCAAGGTTGAGGATTTCAAGCAGTTCGTGAAGCAGCTCAAGGAAGCGATAAAAAGCACATAAACTTTATAAACAAGCCTTTTCCCTTTATTTCTGCGCGCCGGTGATCTAATGGCTACACACGCAAGTGTGCCATAAATGATTGCGGCCTTCCACGCGCGAATCGGAGATTCGCTGGGTCTTCACTCGCGTGAAGACAGCCGTCTATCCGGGTTCAAATATTGGCGCCTGAGGCGACAATGCCTCGAACGCCAGTGAGAAAGTCCCGGCCGGCGCATCCATATTATGTTTCAATGCATGAATTAGGATGAAAAAGAAAATAAAGAGGTGATTTGATGGAATACAAAGTGCATAAATTAAACCTTAAATTACCTAAAGAATCTGATATGTTAGAAACTTTCCTTAATTCTCTAAAAGGAGAAGTTGTTTCAATAATTCCTAATGTTGAAACCTTTTTTTTATTTTACGGTGCAAAAGTAAAATCAGTAGTGATTGTAGAGAAACTTAAAAAATAAAGAGTTAGCATATCTTCAATTAGAACTCCTACCCACCTAACTCCTTTATCGCACCACTTATGTCTTTTTCCTTGTCTTTGTATTTTAGTATCTTCTCATGGAATCGTTGTCGTTTTGCGTCGTTCTGTTCTGTCTTGTGTTTTTTCTCAAAGAAATGGATCTTTTCCTTTAGGAGGAACTTCTTCCTGTCAAGTATCTTTATTCTGGACTGTTTTGACATTGGTATGAATGATTTTATGACTATTGAAGCGAGATAGACTGCTATGAATATAACGAAACCTGCTGCTATAGTGTGCCAGTCCAACGGGATGTTCTCTGAATTCACAAGCACGATAGCGACATATGCTGTCACGTTTATGGACAGTCCGTTCATGACAAAGAACGCTATCTTCTCAGGCACCCAATGGAAGAAGCTCAAGAGTGACAATAATATCCCGTAGATGAACAATACTGCGATGATCAATATCTTCAGGTTTGTTATAGATACATCGAACCACAGGAACTCCTGCATGCTTGCCCTGCCTGACATGATGAACGCGCCCCGCAGAAGCGATACAGAGATGAATATCAGAGCGATAGAGTTGCCGAATGCTGTGTTCCATCCCAATGCCTCATCCTTGTTCCTGCCGAAATACATCTGCATCAATACAAGAGCGATGATCATCGGAGCCAATGTCCATATCATCTCAGGGTTCTCTGCAGGAGAGACAATCAGGTCAACAACCCTGGGAAACAGTGTATGCTGCACATAATCAACAGAATTAGTGACTAAAGATGGCACTGTCTGGTTGACAGACTCATTGGCAAGCATTGTCGCGTTTTCAAGAGCCACCTTGACACCCCTTTTCAAAGGGTATGTAACCTTAATTCACTTATAAATATTGGTATTGGCAATAAACTTTATAAACACCAGAAACTGCATTTCCCCTATGTCTAAGAAGAAACCCAAGAGGCCGAAAGAGACCATCCTCATCATATGCGCGCATCCTGATGATGAGATACTTGGCGCAGGAGGGACTATTGCGAAATACTCTCAGGAAGGCAAGCGTGTCATTGCTGTCATTGTATCATATGGCGAGAAGAGCCATTGGTGGCTCAAGAAGAAGTACACCATTGAGATGCGTGTCAGGGAATCAAGGGCTGCTGGAGAGGTTGTAGGCACCCATGAGACTGTCTTTCTCGGATTGACTGATTTCGAGCTCAAGGATGAGTTCAAGGAGAGGAAGAACCTTGCTCTGCTGGAGAAGGTCATCCAGAAATACAGGCCCTCGAAGATATTCACGCACTCCCCTGATGACCTGATATATGCTGACCATAGGGCTGTCTGGGATGCTGTTGATAAGACGACAAAGAGGATCAAATTCAAGGGAGACATCTATGTCTTCAATATCTGGGCAAAGGACGTGAGACTAAGCAACAATCCCAAGCTCTTCATGGACATCTCAGGGACATTCAAGTTCAAGTGGAATGCACTAAAAAAGTTCAAGAGCCAGCACATGTACATCTTCCAGCTCTACCCTGCTTTGCTGTGGAGGGCTTTCAAGAACGGGCTGGAGCATAAGTGCAGGTTTGCAGAGGTATTTACAAAGGTGAAGTGATGGAAGAAAAGCCGAAAAAGAGGACATTGCTCATAGCGACTGATTCTTTCCTTCCTAGATGGGATGGCATTGCAAGGTTCCTGTACGAAGTGATACCATATCTAAAAAAGCATTTCGATATCATAGTAGCAGCGCCGAGGTTTAAGGGCAAGCTGCAAGGGATCGAGGATATTGTCGTAGTAAGATTTCCCGTATACAAGAGAAAGATCGGCGACATCAACCCTGCGAAGTTCAAGCGCAAGCAGATGAAGAGGCTTGTCAAGAAGGCAGATATTGTCTGGACCCACAGCATCGGCTTCATAGGTGCACTGGCAATGCATTATGCAAAGAAGCTCAACCGTCCTTTGATATCTTTTGTGCACAGCGTAGAGTGGTTCCTGTTCTCAAAATCATTAAAGCGAGGCAAGAAGCTTGTCGAGTTCACCATAAGGAAAATTGTCCCTTTTCTCTACAACAAATGCAACGTGATAATGGTTCCTTTCGATGGGATGGTGCCTTTGATCGAGGACCAGGGCATAACGCCAAAGAAAGAGATAGTCTATCTTGGCATAGACACCCACAGGTTCAGGCCTGCTGAGTCAAAGAGGCTTGCAAAGGAACGGCTCGACCTTAACCCTAATAATGTCGTGATAGGCTATCTTGGGAGGTTCGGCAGGGAAAAAGACCTTGCGACATTGTACAAGGCATTCAGGAGGATACATCATGACAAGCCCAACACTACATTGCTTCTCGTCGGCGGTGAGATATCCTTTGATGACATGGAGGATGTCAAGGTCAT
>JAHWIS010000030.1 GCA_019322385.1 Candidatus Woesearchaeota archaeon | reverse complement strand
GCTGCAGACTTCAAGCAGTTCATACCGAACAAGCCGCACCATGCAGAGCTGGGTAAACGAATGGAGCAGAGGATAAAAGGAGCATTTGTCTACGAGCCAAAGCCTGGATTGTATGAGGATGTTGCTGTGTTTGACTTCCGAAGCCTGTATCCTTCTATTATAGTATCTCACAATATCAGCATAGAGACTTTGAACTGCGACTGCTGCAAGGAAAAAGAGAAAGTACCATTAGAAAGCAAAGAGATCTGGTTCTGCAGGAAAAAGCAAGGGTTCTTCTCAACAGTGCTGGAGGAGATCATAACGCGCAGGATGCGGGTCAAGGAGATAATGAAGACAGCAGACAAGAAAAAGAAGATATTCCTTGATGCAAGACAGGAATCATTAAAGGTCTTGTCCAATGCATTCTATGGATACTTAGGATTCTTTGCAGCGCGGTGGTACAGCAAGGACTGTGCAAGAAGCGTGACAGCCTATGGCCGCTATTACATCCACAAGGTCATAGATGCTGCAAAAGGAAAAGGATTCACAGTGCTTTATTCTGATACTGATTCCATATTTTTACATCTTGAGAAGCAGTCAGAGAAAGAGGCCTTGAAGCTCTGCGAAGAGATAAACGCGACACTGCCAGGCATGATGGAGCTAGAGTATGAAGGCACATACATGCGTGCATTGTTCGTAAGTATAAAGATGTCAGAGGCAGGAGCAAAAAAGAAATACGCGATGATAGACAAGGACAGGCACATCACGATCAAAGGATTCGAGACAGTCAGAAGGAATGTCAGCCAGATCGCAAAAACAACACAGGAAAAGGTCATACGCATAATGCTTGAGGAGAACGCACCGAAAAAGGCGTTCGAGTATGTGAAGAAGGTTATTGCAGACCTGAAGGAGAAAAAGATGGATATTGATGATCTTGCGATACCTACGCAGCTGACAAAGCCGATAGAGTCATATGAATCAGTAGGGCCGCATGTCGCAGCAGCGAAACGGCTAAAGGCAAAAGGCGCAGAAATCTACCCAGGCATGATTATACGTTATGTGGTGACAGCAGGGAGAGAGAAGATAAGGGACAGGGCAAAGCTGCCAGAGGAAGTGAAGCAGGGAGACTATGACGCAGACTATTATATCAACAACCAGGTCCTGCCTGCAGTTGAGAAGATAATGGAAGTGTTCGGCTATACACCAGAAGAGCTTGCAGGCGAGAAAAAGCAGAGCAAATTAGGAGCGGATTTCTGAGGTTGAGATGATGTTTCAAGGGTTAGAGGACGTGCTGTACAGGAATGATGGAAGAGCTCTGCGAAGGAATAACAATCATGACGTGTTGGACTATGTCTCCAGTACAGATAGTGTTGAAGATGAAAACATACAATTGATCAGTGATCTTGCAGTAGCAGTGAATGTCATCCTGAAATCCAATCCTGGACTGCTGGATGGTATGCTGGACAAGATCTTTAGATTCCACATGGAAGGTATTGAACTGATACAATCTGGCAGGTTATGCGGGGTGCATAGCAGCAGATTTCTCAGGAAAATAGAGTCTAACCTCAACTCATATGCAGGCTTTATCGCAGACCAGCAATACCTGAATACAGAGGAAACATGGTGGCTCACGATGAAGTATCAGTGTTATTTCACATCTGCAGAGATGAGCGTAAAGACCAATCCAAGGCATAGCATGCATGCATACAACATGGCGCACAATGCTTCCCATGCTGTGTACAATACCTTTGAGGACTCGGATTTTGACGATAGGACGTTATGGTGCGGGAGATGGTATAAGAGCAGCAAGCGCTCAGCTGTTATGGGTGAACGTATAGACCCGCGCCATGCTGCGCGCATGAGCAGCTTTTTTGCCTCTGCAGCCCACAGCATGTATGTGCTGACAAGGAATAAGGTATGGGCAAAAAGGGCAGTCAGGGGATATACAAAATTCCTTGACTATTTCTCTACAAACCTTGAACCAAGGATGTGCAATGTCATGAACAGGGTGGAGACAAAGAAGAACTGGATTGAAGCGTTTGTTTAAGGTTTTATTTAGGATTATATAATTTTTAAACAAAACATTTTTAAAGGATGAGGTCTAGTAAGATAATATTGTTAATTGTGGTTGGTTAAATCGAGCTATTTGCTATTTTTCCCAAAAACAAAAAAGATGGTAGACATAAATCTGAACAGGTCCATAGAATATGGCTAAGGGAGTAGATTTCTTTAATTCAATGGAGCACTTGGAGCCTAAATGCCCAAAGTGCAAGGTTAAGATAGAGTGGGGAATGAACACCGAATGGAGCGATGAGCATGATAAGCATGTCTGCACAGGATGCGGTACTGTGCTGAAATAGTTCTTTTCTAGAATGTCTAATTAGTCACCAGTAGTGACCATGACGAAAGATTTAAATACATAACTTCTTTAGAGCGATTAAGGAATCATTTGAAAAAAGAGGCTAGACATTCATGACTAAAGCAATTGATATTCATGTTCATCTTATTTCTGATATTCTAAATAGTGTTAG
>JAHWIS010000029.1 GCA_019322385.1 Candidatus Woesearchaeota archaeon | reverse complement strand
ATGATCCTGATGTCAAGCCATACATACAGGAGACAAGCGTCGACTGGATCAAGGTTGATTTTCCGCACGAGTTCAGGAACATACAGAGATACCTGAAGGAGTGCTACAACAGCAAGCTGCGTGAAGTAAAGAACCTTGGTTACATTGATTCTTCCCGGATAAATAATGGCAAGACGCATATATTGAAGCTCCAAGGATTCCTGCATTCTGAGATCGCAAAAGGAGACAAGTCATACGAGATAATGAGGTCAGTATCGCTCCTTGCAGAGGCAATGAAAGCAGAACACGCGGTAGAACTGCTTGAGACACAGGGAATGACGCCGCTCTTGAATTATTTCGACAAGATATACACAGAGGCACGGACGTCAAAGACAAAGGCAGTGAAGAACCTTGCAAGCGATTTGAATTTCAAGTCAGCGTTCATACTCACAAAGAAGATCGCCGAGAAGGGCATAGACCATCCGAAGCTTTCCGAGCTGAAAAAGCTTGTGAAGAATGAGGTCTCTGTAAATGAAAAAGTTAAGATAATAGTTTTCAACCAATACAGGGAGAGCGCAAAGAAGATCAAGGAGACATTGAGCTCTGTTCCGGGGGTGAGCGTAAAGATATTTGTTGGTCAGGCAAAGAAGAACGGGACAGGACTGACACAGAAAGAGCAAAAACAGATGCTTGAGGAGTTCAAGGCAGGAGAGTTCAACACGCTTGTGGCCACGTCTGTCGCAGAAGAGGGTATTGACATACCATATGTCGATCTTGTAGTGTTCTATGAGCCTATACCGTCGGGAATAAGGACAATACAGAGGCGAGGCAGGACAGGAAGACAGGAGAAAGGACGGGTCGTAGTGCTGATGACCAGGGGGACGCGCGATGAAGGGTACAAATGGAGCGCACACCACAAGGAAAAACGTATGTACAGGGAGCTTGAGAACCTGCGGACAAAATTCAACGGGTTTGAGAAGAGGCAGGAGATGAACCTTGAGAGGTTCATATCGCCAGAGGTCGAGCTCAAGATATTCGCAGATGTGCGGGAGAAGGCATCGGGAGTGATCAAGGAGCTGATCGACATGGGAGTCTCGATCAATATGCAGACACTGAATGTCGGAGACTATCTGTTGTCCAGCAGAGTAGGTGTTGAGTACAAGAAAGTGCCTGATTTTGTCGACTCGATAGTCGATGGAAGATTGCTGGAGCAGATCAAGTACCTGAAGCAGAACTTTGAGAGGCCAATCATAATCGTCGAGGGTGATGAGGACATATATTCACAGAGGAAGATACATCCTAATGCTATAAGGGGCATGCTTGCAACTATAACAGTGAGTTATGGGATGCCTGTGATGCAGACCAAGAACGCAAAAGAGACAGCAGCGTTGATGGCAGTCATCGCAAAAAGAGAACAGGACCCTGAGTTCAGGGAATTCAATCCGCATGGAAGCAAGAAGCCTATGACGCTGAAGGAGCAGCAGGAGTATATTGTGTCGTCACTGCCAGGGGTGGGGCCGACGCTGGCAAAGCCATTGCTAGAGAAGTTCGGCACGATCAAGCATTTCGTGAATGCAAGCAATGAGGATTTGCAGGATGTCGAGAAGATAGGGGAAAAGAAGGCAAAAGAGATACAGAGGGTGCTGACAGAGAAGTATGGCGAGGATTAAGGCTGCTTTCGCCTGAGGTTCTTGAAGAAGGTGTCAATGCCTTCTATGTGCGACAGGTCGCTGTTCCTGAATAAGAACTCGCGGAAAAAGGTGTCGACATGCACGCCGATACGATTGAGGTTTCGTTTGAGGTTTGAGTAAAGCTTTTTTCCCTCTTTATCAAGGTCAGTGAGGATTATGGCCTGTTTTGAATGCTTAGCGACCTTTTCAGCGACAGTAAATACTGCGTCGTTGAGGACCTGGACCTGTTTTTTTTGGATGCCGATATTGAAAAGGGCTAATTTATCATTCGAGCCTTCGACAATTATGATCTTTTCGGATTCCTTGAGCTTTTTAAGCCAATCTTCAAGCTCATGCCTGTCATTTTTTTTCATGCTTTAAAATAAACCAACAGGTTTTAAATATGTTTCCAAATTAGTTGTTGATCATGGATCCAGTGATGTTGAGTAGGGTATTGAAGCACTACAAACGGGTTGAGGTGCAGAACGAGATAGTCAGGTCTGCGCAGAACAAAGAGGCTGTCGGGAGATATGGTGGCGAAGGATATGCAAAACGGCCTGATGTGCTTGTCTATCCCAATGATGTGCTGGAGCAGGTGAAGAACGGAATAACTTCGTTCCATGTCTCTGAAGAGCTATGGTCAAACCCGCAGAGGATCAGCGTCGAGATGAAGAAGCATGAGTATGATTCCCTTCGGATAGGATGGGACCTTGTGCTTGACATCGACTGCCCGTACTGGGAATTCGCAAAGATAACAACGTGGCTGTTCGTCAAATCTCTCAAGGAACATGGTGTCGACGCTGTGACAGTCAAGTTCTCTGGCAACAAGGGATTTCATATAGGAGTGCCGTTCGAGGCATTCCCTGAAAAGGTGCATGATGCCGCGACAAAGGACCTTTTCCCTGACGGGCCGCGGAAGATAGCGCTCTATCTCCTTGATCATGCCAGCACGAAACACGTTTCAGTGAAAGGGGAGAAAATCACTTTCGGCGACAGGTTCAGCTATACAATGAAAGAGCTCGAAGAGAAGACAGGGAAAAAGACACACGAGCTGCTGCAGACACGCTGCGCAAACTGCGGAAAGAAAACAAAGCAGGACGGTGAAAAACAGATACAGTTTGTCTGCCCAAGATGCGACAAGCGGGTTGCTGGTGATGTGATGGAGCAGTACAAGAGTTGTACAAAGTGCGAGGTGCTGATGGAAAGAGCAGTAATCGACACGTCTAAAAGATGCTGTCCGAACCAAAAACCAGTGACTTCATTCAACCCGCTATCGATTGTTGAGGTCGATACAGTGCTGATTGCGCCTCGACACCTTTACAGGTCACCTTATTCTTATCATGAGAAGTCTGGATTGGTTTCTGTACCATTGCATGTCGATAGGATAATGGAATTCGAGAAATCAGAGGCAGAGCCTGACAGGATACAGTTCGGCAAACATGAATTCCTCTTGCGTGAAGGCGTGCATAGAGGGCAGGCAAAGAACCTGTTGATCGAAGCATTCGACTTTGCAGCAAGAAAAGAGCAGAAGATACAGGAGATGGAAGATATAGAGGGCATAGAGCGCAGATCACTGAAGCAGGAATTTGAAGAGGTGCAGACAGCGATACCAGAGAAGTTCTTCCCGCCATGCATGCAGGCAATATCAAAAGGTCTGCCTGATGGAAGAAAACGGGCAGTGTTCATCATGACAAACTTCCTGTCAAGCTGCGGATGGGAATATGATGATATAGAGGGATGGCTGAAGAAATGGAACCAGAGGAATGGAGAGCCATTGCGGGACCAGTACTTCCTTGGTCAGGTCAGGTATGCCAAGCAGCACAAGAAACGGGTATTGCCGCCAAACTGCGATAACCAGGCATACTACAAGAGCTTCGGGGTGTGCAAGCCAGACAACTTCTGCAGATATATAAAGAACCCAGCAAACTATGCTATCAAGCGGGCAAGGTATGCCCAGAGAGAGGGTGGAAAGGGTAGGAGAAAGGCTGAGAAGCAGGAAAAGCAGGAGAAGAAAGCTGAGGCTGAATCTGATTCTAAATAACCTAAATGTTTATAAATACCTGAAATCCTGGTTGTTCAGTTCGGAATAAGCGTTTAAACGAGTTATTGGATGTTTAAATGTGAGGTAGGCGTAAACGAGCCTGAAAAGGTGCTTTTTCAGTACGAGTTTATTTTAACTAAGCTCTATTTCTTGAAAAGGCTTCAAAAATAGGTTCTTAACAAAAATAAAGGCCTAAAATGCCTTGAAATACCTATTATTTGTTCTCAGGCTAGATGGTCCTATCTTATGCAGGTGTACAATGCCAAAGGCACATAACCCAAGACACGGAAGCATGCAGGTCTGGCCTAGAGTGAGGGCCAAGCGGATATACCCAAGTGTAAACAGGTTCTCAACAGCAAAAGAGGCAAAGCTGATGGGGTTTGCAGGCTATAAAGCAGGCATGACACATATTATAATTACAGATGGCAGGAAAAACTCGATGACAAAGGGAGAGGATATCTCAATCCCTGTAACAGTCGTTGAGTGTCCGCCAGTCAGGATTGCTGGCGCAAGGCTCTACAAGAAGAAGTACAAGACACTGCAGGCAGCAGGTGATTTTCTCGCAAAGGCTGACAAGGAAATGGCGCGTAAGATAACAGTGCCGAAAAAGGCATCAAATAAGATAGATGCAGTAAAGCCAGAAGACTATGATGACCTAAGAGTCCTTGTGCAGACACAGCCAAAGATGACAGGCACAGGCAAGAAAAAACCTGAATTCTTTGAGATGTGCGTTGGTGGAAGCAAGGAAGACAAGCTTAACTTCGTGAAGGAGAACCTTGGAAAAGAGCTGAGCGTCAAAGACGTGTTTGCAGAAGGACAGGCAGTAGACATCCATGCTGTCACAAAAGGAAAAGGATTCCAAGGACCAGTAAAGCGGTTCGGGATAAAGGTCAGGACAAGAAAGTCAGAAAAGACAAAGAGAGGGCCGGGATCTCTAGGCGACTGGAAGCACAAGATGACTTGGAGAGTAGCGCACGCAGGCCAGATGGGATTCCACAACAGAATCGATTACAACAAACAGATCATGATGATAGGAGATGATGTCGGGAAGGTCAATATCGCAGGAGGCTTTGTCCGGTACGGACAGCTGAAGAACACATACCTGCTCATCAAGGGGAGCATACCAGGACCTTCAAAACGGATAATCAGGCTCGAGACGGCCATGCGGCCGAACAAGAAGATCGAACAAGCGCCGCAGACAGTGCAGTATATCAGCACAAGATCAAACCAAGGAAGATAGTAATCACAATCAAAAATGAAACTGAAGATACTCGACCATTCGAACAGTGAAAAGGGAAGCAAGGAGCTTCCGCCAGTGTTCAATGAAGAAGTAAGGCCAGACCTGATAAAGAGAGCAGTACATGCTATACAGGCGAATTCCCGACAACGGTATGGTGCAGATGCGCGCGCAGGAAAGAAATGCAGCGCAGAGCTCTCACGAAGGAGAAGGAAATACAGGGGAAGCTATGGTCACGGGATATCAAGGGTGCCGAGGAAGATCCATTCAAGATCAGGAACCAGGTTCAACTGGACAGGAGCATTCGCGCCAGGGACTGTCGGCGGAAGAAGGGCACATCCTCCTAAAGCAACAAAGATATGGACTGTCAAGATAAACAACAAGGAAAGAAGGAAGGCTATACGAAGCGCAATATCTGCGACAGTCGTAAAGGAATTCGTCAAGGAAAGAGGACACGCAGCTCCAGAGAGCTATCCTTTCATAATCGCAGATGATTTCGAATCACTATCAAAGACAAAGCAGGTCGTTGACGCGCTCAAGAAGCTCGGTTTTGATAAAGAGCTCGACAGGTCTTCGGAAAAGACATATCGCGCAGGAAAAGCAAGGCTGCGAGGAAGGAAGTACAGAAAGAGGAAAGGCCCGCTTTTTGTGGTATCCAAACAATGCCCATTGCTCAGGGCAGCATCAAATGTCGCAGGTCTTGACGCAGTGGCTGTGACTGACCTCAATGCAGAACTGCTCGCGCCAGGCGCAGTGCCTGGAAGACTTACGCTCTTCACACAATCAGCAGTCGAGAAGCTCGACAAGGAAAAACTGTTCCATGAAACACTAAAGATGGCAAAGGAGAAAGAGAGTAAGGAGAAAAAGGGAAGAAAAGGAACAAGGAATAAGGAAAAGAAGAAGTAACTGAAAAATGGATATCGAAAAAGTCATCAAATACCCGCTTTCAACTGAAAAATCAATAAGGCTCATGGAGTCTGAGAACAAGCTCATATTCGTAGTAGACATGAGGGCAAGAAAGCCTGAGATAAAACAGGCTGTCGAGAAGACATTTAAGGTAAAGGTTGTCAAGGTCACGACGCTGATAACACCAAAAGGACAGAAAAGGGCGTATGTACGGCTGTCACCAGATACGCCAGCGCTGAACGTGGCAACTGACCTGGGATTGATGTAACGCTTACAAGAAAATGGGAAAAAGACTCATACAACAGGCAAGAGGAAAAGGCGGACCTACATACAGGGCGCCAAGCTTCAGGTACAAAGGAAAGGCAAAGCACAATAAATTAGTCAGCGACATGATTGAAGGAGAAGTAATAGACCTCATAAGCTGCCGAGGACACTCAGCACCTCTTGCGCAAGTGCATTACAGCAATGGCGAGACCTGCCTTCTCGTAGCAGCAGAAGGCATACAAGTGGGCCAGAAGATACACAGCGGCCCAGAGTCAGAGATGCAGACAGGAAACACAGCCCAGCTGATGAACATACCAGAAGGAACAATGGTCTATAATATTGAAGCAGTGCCTGGAGACGGAGGAAAATTCGTCAGGGCATCAGGCACATTCGCAAAGGTCATAGGAAAGCTGAAGGATAACATAGTGGTCCAGCTGCCGTCAAAGAAAAGAAAGTCATTCAGCCCGCTGTGTAGGGCATCGATAGGAGTGGTTGCGGGAGGCGGAAGACCTGAAAAGCCGTTCTTGAAGGCTGGAGTAAAATATTACAAGATGAAGGCGCGAAACAAACTCTGGCCGAAGATAAGAGGCGCAGCACAGAACGCTGTCGACCATCCGTTCGGAAACAAGCGAACGATGAGGAAGTCAAAGGCAAAACCTGTCGGAAGGAACGCACCACCAGGAAGGAAGGTGGGAATGATAGCTCCGAAGAAGACAGGCAGGAAGAAAAGATCATGATAGAAGGTAATCACCATGGCTAAGAAAGAATTTTTTTACCGAGGAAAAAACCTTGAAGAGCTGCAGGAGATGGGGCTCAAGGAACTGGCAGCTTTGCTTCCAGCAGCAGCGCGTAGGAAGATACAGCGAGGGTTCACAGAACAGGAGAAGGTGCTGCTGAAGAACCTCAAGACAAGCGGCAAGCCTGTCAAGACACACTGCAGGTCGATGATCATACTCCCAGAGATGGTGAACAAGACAATAAAGGTGTACAACGGTAAGACATTCGAGGATATCATTGTGCAGCCAGAGATGATAGGGCATTACCTTGGCGAGTTTTCGCTCACGAGGAAACGTGTCGCGCACTCAGCACCAGGAGTCGGTGCAACAAGATCATCATCTAACATATCAGTCAAGTAAACAGGATAAAATGGCGGAACAGAAATACGCATTCGAGAAATTCAACAAGGAACTGATGGCAAAGGCTATGGGTAGGGATGCTGCTATAAGTACAAAGCAGGCAGTGGAGATAAGCAACTACCTGCGCCATCGTAAAGTCTCCCAGGCAAAGAACCTGCTGGAGATGGCCATACAGAAGAAGCACGCCATACCATTCAAGAGGTTCACAGACGGCCTGGGCCACAAGCCAGGCAAGATGGCTGCAGGAAGATATCCTGTCAAGGCATCAAAGGTATTCCTGAAGCTGCTTGAGTCAGTCGAGGCGAATGCCCAAACAAAGGGACTCAACACAAGCGAGCTTGAGATAGTTCACATATGTGCGCATCAGGCGCACAGGCCGGTGCATTACGGCAGGAATTCCGGACGGGAATTCAAACGTACGCACATAGAGCTCGTCGTGCAGGAGACTGCGGAAAAGAAGAGAGAGAAGAAAGAAGAAAAGAAAGAAGAAAAGAAGGAAACAAAAGAAGCAGAACCTGTGAAGGAAAAGCCAAAAGAAGAAGCAAAGGAAAAGCCGAAGACAGAAATCAAGTCTGCAGAACCCGCAGAAATGTCAGAACCAAAAGAATCACAAGCTGAGGATCAAAAATGATTGAAAGACAAATCGTCGCATCAAATGTAAAGGAACTTGAGATACAGGAATACATAATAAATGCTCTCAAGAATCTAGGGCAGAGCCATATAAAGCTCCAGAGGACACCGCTCGGAGAAAAGATAATAATCCATGCTTCAAGGCCAGGACTCATAGTCGGAAGGAAAGGCCAGAACATCAAGAAGCTCACTGAAGACCTCAAGGCAAACTTCAAACTTGAGAACCCTCAGATAGAGATAAACGAGGTCGAGAACCCCAACCTGGACGCGCAGATAGTCGCGGAAAGGATCGCAAGTTCGCTCGAGAAGTTCGGAACCCAAAGGTTCAAGGGAATCGGACACCGGGTGATGAGCGATGTGATGGGCTCAGGCGCGTTGGGAATAGAGATACTCATATCAGGAAAGATACCAAGCGCGCGATCAAGGAGATGGAGATTTTACAACGGCTACCTGAAGAAGTGCGGAGACATAGCAATAGTAGGCGTTCGAAAAGCCTACGTAGCAGCACAAATAAAGACAGGGACAGTAGGGATACAGGTAAGGATCATGCCTCCAGACGTGAAGCTCCCTGACTATGTGAAGATAGAAGAAGAGACATCAGAGATAGTTGAAGAGATGAAGGAAGATATCGAGAAGAAAGACAAACCAAAGAAGGCAGAGAAGGCAGCGAAAGAAGAGAAGAAGGAAAAGAAAAAGGCTGAAATGCCTAAAAAGAAGAGAGCGGTGAAGAAGGAAGAGAAGACAGAGGCGACGGCAGAAAAAGAAGAATCAAAATCTGAAGAACCTGCTGGACCAGCAGCAAAAGCTCCTGCTAAGACACCTGCAGAAGGCGCGCCTGTCGATACTGAAGACTTCGGTGAGGAAACCCCTGCTGAACAGGTAAAGGAAGAGACAAAAGAAGAAGTCAAGGAAGAAGCGCCTGCAAAACCCGCAGAAAAGACTGAATCAAAATGAAGGACATAGACCCTACAAAGATGAGCAAAGAAGAAATCCAGGCAAAGATGCTGGAGCTGAGGAAAGAGCTCATCAAGCTTAATGCTCAATCAGCCACGGGAACAGCACCAAAGAACCCGCGGCAGATCAGAACAACAAAAAAATACATTGCAAGGCTGATGACAGCCTTGCAGTCCAAGGAGTAAAAACAAATGAGTGAGATTTGCTCCACGTGCGGACTGCCAAAAGAGCTTTGCGTTTGCGAGACAATCGCAAAGGAGAACCAACTGATAGAAGTGAGCCTTGAGAAGCGTAAGTTCGGCAAGCAATACACTGTCGTGACAGGGATAGACACAAAAGAGATCGACATGGATCAGCTTGTCAAGAAACTGAAGAACAAGTTTGCCTGCGGTGGAACATCCAAGGGCGGCAAGATTGAACTCCAAGGACGGCACAAACAGCGGGTTCGTGAAGCTCTTATCGAAATGGGATTCGCACCTGAAACAATCGTCGTAAAATAAATATGCAAAAACAAAGAAGGTCCGCGAAAGTCGCGCTAGTAGGTGAAATGCTCCAAGTGATTCGCGCGAAGAACAAATCGCTTGAAGGCCTTAGCGGACAGGTGATAGACGAAACAAGGAACACGATGACGGTGATGACAGAGAAAGGAAAAAAGAAGCTTATCAAGAACCAAATCATAATCAAGATCAACAACAAAACAATAGACGGAAAAAAACTCGCTGGAAGGATTGAGGAACGCTTAAAAAATCAATAATGGTGAACAAATGGTAAGAACAAGAAAAGCCGGCTTCGGAACTGAACAGCCTAGTGAAACATGCGACGATTCGAACTGCCCATTCCATGGCAGTCTCAAGATAAGGGGCAAGCAGTTCACAGGCAAGGTAGTCTCTGACAAGATGCAGAGATCGGTCGTCGTCGAATGGGTCGGCTGGAGACACATACCTAAGTATGAACGATACAAGAGGGCAAAGACCAAGGTACTGGCCCATAATCCGCCATGTGTCAACGCTGTAGAAGGCGATATGGTAAAGATAGGCGAGTGCAGGTCACTCAGCAAGACAAAGAGCTTCGTAGTGATCCAAAAGCTCGGCAAGTCAGAGAAGTACGAGCTTGAGAAAGAGGCAATGGAAGAAGGGAAGCACAAGGAAAAGGAAAAAGTGAAGGAAAAGGCCGAAAAGCCGGCAGAGAAGAAGGAACCCAAAGAGGAAGGAGAACAGTAAAATGCGGGCAAGCAAAGCAAGGATCACGAGAGGAATGCAAGTGGGATCCTTAGTGCCAACATGCGACAATTCAGGCGCAAAAGTGGTCAAGATAGTCTCTGTAAAGAAGATTAAGACGACAAAAAGGAGAGCCCCTTCCTGCGGCGTGGGAGACCTTGTGCTGGCAGCAGTCAAGAAAGGAAAGCCAGAGATGAGAAAACAGGTCGTGTTCGCAGTCATAGTCAGACAGAAGAGGGAATTCAGGAGGCCTGACGGCATGCGAGTCAGGTTCGAGGACAACGCAGTGGTCGTGCTGAAGGACGACAAAGGAAACCCGAAGGGAACGATCTTCAAAGGGCCTATAGCAAAAGAGGCTGCAGAAAGATGGCCTGGAGTGTCAAAGGTCGCAAGCATGATAGTATGATTCATTATATTATATAGACGGAAAATAAAATGAAACAAGCATTTTCAACCAAGTGGAATTCAAGCAAGAAGCCAGAGAAGCAGCGCAAGTACAGGTTCAATGCTCCATTGCATGTGAAGCACAAGTTCCTTTCAGCGCATCTTTCAAAGGAATTGAGAAAGAAATACGGGAAAAGAAGCTTCCCGGCAGCAAAGGGCGACAAGGTCAAGATAGTCAGAGGCCAGTTCAAAGGACGGGAAAACAAGATTGACCGCGTGAGCCACAAGGAGACAAAGGTCTATGTCATTGGTGTCGAGAGGACAAAGAAGGACGGCTCAAAATCCATGATCCCTGTAAAACCATCAAATGTCATGATCACAGAACTCAACCTAAGCGACAGCAAAAGGAAGAAAGCGCTGGAAAGAAAAGAAGCTGGTGTGAAGAAAGAGAAAAAGAGTGCAGAGAAGAAAGAGAAGGAAGAAAAGAAAACAGAGGCAGAGTCCAGAGAGGAAAAATAAAATGGTCAAGAATCATCTCAAAAGGATAGCAGCACCCAAAACCTGGCTGATAGGCAGGAAGGAATCAAAATTCATAACAAGACCTATGCCAGGACCTCATGCTTTGAAACACGCGATTGCACTGTCTGTCGCGCTTCGGGAAGTGCTGAAGGTCGCAAAATCAGCAAAAGAAGCGAAAAAGATAATCCAGCACAAGGATGTCTTTGTCGACAAGAGAAAAAGGACAGACGTGAAATACCCTGTGGGAATAATGGACATAGTAGAGTTCCCGCAGCTGGAAGAGCAATACAGGATACTGCTCGACAGGAAAGGACGACTGATAGCAGTGAAGGCAGATATCAAGGAAGCAGGGACCAAGCTGGCAAGAATAGAGTCAAAGACAAAGACTGATGGCGGAAAGACGCAGCTGAACCTGTTTGACGGCAGGAATATAACCGTCGACAAGGATACTTACAAGACAGGCGATACAATCCAGCTGTCACTGCCAGACCAAAAGATACTAAACCATTTCAAGTTTGAGAAAGGTGCTCTACTGCTGCTCGTAGGCGGAAAGCACTCAGGGATGATCGCTACAATCGAAGATATCAGCCAGAAAAAGATCGTAATCAAGGCGGCAAAGGACCAGAAATTGGAGACGCTCAAGAATCACGTATTTGTGGTCGGAAAGGACAAGCCAGCACTTGAGAGCATCAAGAAACTGGCTTAAAAGGAAAAGGAACAGATAAGCAGAACATGAACAAGCATAAAGAAATCAAAGTCGAGAAGATAACATTCAACATCGGCGCAGGGAAAAGCACAGATAAGCTAGAGAAAGGACTAAAGCTTCTTGAGATGCTTACTGGCGCGAAACCAGTCAAGACAGTAACCAACAAGAGGATAGCAGGATGGGGCCTCAGGCCGGGAGTCCCTATAGGATGCAAGGTGACGATAAGAGGCGGCAAGGCCAATGAACTGCTGAAGCAGATGCTCGGAGCTGTAGACAACAAGCTCGAGGAGAAACAGTTCGACAATGAAGGCAACATCGCATTCGGGATAAAGGAATACATAGACATCCCAGGTGTAGAGTATCAACCGGAAATAGGAGTCATAGGCTTCCAGGTGTGCGTAACGCTCTCCAGGCCTGGTTTCAGGATAAAACGAAGAAGGCTCCAGACAAAGAAACTCAAAGGAAACCATAAGATAACAAAGGAAGATTCAATTGGTTTCATGAAACAGAACTTCAACGTCATATTTGAGGAGGAATAGTCCAAATGACAACATCAGACCATAGAAAAATCCTGGCTCAACTCAAGGTGAAGCCTGCAAAGCATCAAAAGTTCATAAAACATAATTCACCAAAGGAACGGAGCTGCGGGGTAAACAAAAAGAAGTGCAGAAGATGCGGCACGTATCACGGCCTGATTAACAAGTATGGGCTTAACCTGTGCAGAAGGTGCTTCAGGGAAGTCGGAACAAAGATGGGATTCAAAAAATTCAACTGATGATGGTGGTAAGATGTCACTAAATGATACATTATCAAACACGATGTCAAAGATACTGAACTTAGAGGAAGTAGGCAAGAAGGACTGCGAAATCAAGCCAGTATCAAAGATAATCAAGAAAGTACTTGATATATTGAACGAAGAAGGATACATCGGAAAATATGAGGAAATCGAGGACGGAAAGGGAAACTACATCAAGCTTAATCTGCTCGGCAACATAAACAAGTGCGGAGCAATAAAACCAAGATTCGCTGTCAGCCTTGAAGGATATGAGAAGTTCGAGAAGCGATACCTTCCAGCAAAAGGATTCGGAGTGCTGATAGTGTCGACTCCACAAGGCATGATGACACACCATAAGGCAAAGGAAAAGAAGGTCGGAGGCAGGCTGATAGCATACTGCTACTGAACTGAAAATGAGAATACCTGAACTGACTGAACATGTGAAAATCCCTGAAGGGGTGCAGGTAGAGACAGTTAACACTACTGTGAAGGTCAAAGGCCCTAAAGGAGACCTGGAGAGGGATTTCAAGTTCCAAAAGATCGATGCAAAGGTAGAAGGGAACAAGATCATGCTTACTGTAAAAGGCGCGACAAAGAAGGAGAAGACCCAGGTCGGCACAATGAAGGCACATGTGAAGAACATGGTCAAAGGAGTCACAGGAGGCCATGTCTACAAGCTTAAGATATGTTCAGGACACTTCCCTATGAACGTCACAGTGAGCGGAGATACATTCAATGTAAAGAATTTCCTGGGAGAAAAGGTGCCCAGGACAATCAAGATCAAGGAAGGAGCGACTGTCAAGGTCGAAGGGACAGAAGTATCGGTGGAGAGCATAGACATAGAGAAAGCAGGACAGGTCGCCGCGGACATAGAGCAGCTGACAAGGATAAAAAACAAGGACATAAGGATATTCCAAGACGGCATCTACATTGTCGAGAAGCCGGGAAAATAACCTAGAAAATGAACACAAAAGAATTGCTTGAGAAAAGGCGGATGCTAAAGAAGAAAAAACCTGATTTTATCAGGCAGGATGCCCATAAAAAGAAGAAGGTCGGCTGGAAATGGAGAAAGCCCAGAGGATCCGACAGCAAGATGAGAACGGGGAAGAAAGGCTACAAGCGGTCAGTCAAGGTCGGATGGGGATCGCCATCAGCTGTGCGAGGCCTCAGCCAAGAAGGCCTTCAGTCCGTGCTGGTCAGCAACGCAGGAGATGTCCAGAATATCGATCCAAAGACAAGCATCCTTGTCATACTTGCAGGCGTGGGAACAAAGAAAAGGCTTGAGATAGTGGAGAAGGCCATGAGCAAGAACATCAAGATCGCAAATTACAAGGATCCAGCAAAGTTTGTCGAAGAAGTAAAGAAAGATTTCGAGAAGAAGAAGAAAGAGAAAGAGAAGCTCAAGGAAGACCGTGAGAAGAAACGGGAAGCAGCAAAGAAAGAAGCGCAGAAGAAGAAAGAGAAGGAAGAGAAGAAGGCGGCAGAGAAGGAAGGGAAGAAAGAAGAGAAAGAGGAAGAGATGACAGAGGAAGAGAAAAAGCTTGAGGAGAAGCAAGAAAAAGACAAACTGCTGATATCAACACAATGAGGATAAAATGAGACTAGGAGTCCAAAGAAGGCTTGCGGCATCACTCTTCAAATGCTCGCAAAAACGTGTATGGTTCGACGATGACAGACTCAGTGACATAAAGGAAGCCATAACAAAGCAGGACATAAAAGGACTCGCAAGCGAAGGAGCAATACGGCTGAAGCCTGTCAAATCATCATCAAGAGGAAGGATAAGACAGCAGAAAAGGCAGAAATCAAAAGGATTGAGGAAGGGTGTAGGATCAAGAAAGGGCGGAGTCAAGGCAAGGCTCCCGAAGAAGAAGCAATGGATGTCAAAGATAAGGATCCAGAGGAAATTCCTCAAGCTCTTGAGGGAAAAGGGCCACTTAAAGAGAAACGACTACCAGAACCTTTACCTGAAATCAAAAGGTGGATTTTTCAGGAGCAAAAGGCATATCAAGATATATGCAGAAGAGAACAAGCTGCTCCAGAAACAGCCAAAGAGCACAGCAAAAAAATAGAACAACTACAATTCATGATCAAAAATGGCAAGAACAAAATACGGCAAACGGAGAACAGTGCCTTATAGACGGAAAAGGGAATCAAAAACAAACTATAAGAAACGGCTGGCATTGCTCAAATCAGGACAGAACAGGCTAGTCATACGGAAATCGTTGAACACGATCACTGCACAGATAGTTAATTATCATCCAGACGGAGACAGAGTTGTGGTTTCAGCAACATCAACAGAACTGGGAAAGCTAGGCTGGAAGATGCACAAGGCAAACCTTCCTAGCGCCTACCTGACAGGGCTATTGCTGGGAATCAAGGCAAAGAAGAGTAAGGTAAGCAAGGCAGTGCTTGACCTCGGGCTGCAGATTCCTATCAAAGGCGGAAAGCTCTTTGCAGCATTGAAAGGTACAGTCGATGCGGGAATGGATATCAGCCATTATGAGGATGCCCTCCCGAGCGAGGATAGGGTGTCTGGAAAGCACATAGCAGAATATGCTGCGGCGATAAAACCAGACCAGCAGATATACGCAAGACAGTTCTCGAAATACCTGAAGGAGAACGTGAACCCGGAGGATGCAGGCAGGATGTTCGAGGAAACAAAAAAGAAGATACTTGCAAGCTAATAATTATAGGAGTCAAAATGGCAACAGAAGACAAAAAACAACCGGATGTCGAAGAAGCAAAGGAAGAGATGTCAGAACCAGAAGGTTCTGAGCATGCTCAGAAAGAAGATAATCTGGAAAAGCAAGAAGGCCAAGCGCAAGAGCCAGAGCAGGATATTGCTGAGGACAAGGATGCAGGGGAAGCAGAAAAAGAACACACGGCCGTGCCAATTGTAGAAGAGGAAGCGAAACCGGCAAAACCTGAGATGTCATTCGATGTCGATGCCTGGAAGCCAAAGACCGAGATCGGCAAGAAAGTCAAGGTCGGTGAAATAACAGATGTCGATGTAGTACTCAATAGCGACAAGCCGATACTGGAAGTAGAGATAGTAGACATGCTCCTGCCAACACTCGAATCAGAGCTTCTGCTGATAGGACAATCAAGAGGAAAGTTCGGCGGAGGCCAAAGGCGTGTGTTCAAGCAGACGCAAAAGAAGACAAAAGAAGGGAACAAACCAAGCTTCGCGACATGCGCAGTCGCAGGAGATAGGAAAGGCCATGTAGGGCTCGGCTACGGAAAATCAAGGGAGACTGTCCCTGCAAGAGAGAAGGCAATCAGGAAAGCAAAGATCAATCTCATAAAGATAAGGAGGGGATGCGGATCATGGCAGTGCTCCTGCAAAGAGCCACATTCAATACCTTTTGAAGTAGAAGGAAAATGCGGCTCAGTCAAGGTCAAGCTGATACCAGCACCTAAGGGAACAGGACTGTCTGCAGGAAGCGAGATCGCAAAGATACTCGATCTGGCAGGCATCAAGGATATCTGGTCCAGGACAGAGGGAAACACAAAAGCGAGGATAAACCTCACCAAAGCGACAATGGCGGCGCTTGAAGAACTCATGTCAAAGAAAGTACAGACCAGATACAAAGAAAAACTGAACATAGCTGAATAAGATGGAACCTGAAAAACCAAAGCAGGAAACAGAAGTCAAGGCCCGGGCAGAGGTCGCTGCAAAGCCTGTCGAAAAGGCTGAAATTAAACCTGTAAAACCTGCTGTAAAACCTGCGAAGCCGGCAGCAAAGCCCGCAAAGGCTGCAGGAAAGATTGCAGTAATCATGATAAGGAACACCACAGGAGCAGACAGGGTTCCGAGAGACACTCTGAAGATGCTGAGGCTTCACAAGAAATACACTTGTGTCCTAGTGCAAAATGACCCTAGTAATCTTGGTATGATCAAAAAAGTCAAGGATTATGTAGCGTATGGAGAGGTTGATGATGCTACTATAAGCCTTCTCGAGCAGAAGAGAGGCAAGAAAGACAGGGAAGGTAAGCTAAGGAAGGATTTCCACCTGCAACCTCCAAAAGGAGGGTTCGAACGGAAAGGTATCAAGCACAGCTATACCCAAGGAGGCGCTTTGGGATATAGAGGAGATAAGATAAATGCACTTATCAAAAAGATGATATGATTATATGATCATGATAAACAGCAAATAAAATGGCGATCAACAAACGAAAGAAGAAAACAAGGCAAAGGGCAGCAACTACCCATGGCTGGGGTAGCATGAAGAAGCATAGAGGAGCTGGCCACAGGGGCGGAAGAGGAAGGGCCGGTTCAGGAAAGAGAGGCGACCAGAAAAAGCCATCCTCATGGGCCAAAAAGAAATACTTCGGGAAGTTCGGCTTCAAGTCAAAGTCAAGATCGCCAGAGGTCAAACCAGTGAACATCAAGACCATTGAAGACAGGTCAGAAACACTTCTTGCACGAGGACTTATCAAGCTTGCAGATGGAGCATATGTGATCGACCTTGCAGCGCTTGGGTACAACAAACTGCTCAGTACAGGCAACGCGACAAAAAAGATGATCATAACGACTGCCTATGCAACAGAAAAAGCTGTCGCAAAGGTAAAGAAGGCAGGCGGGGATGTCAAGGTGCTGGTGCAAAAGAAGAAGGCAGCTAAATCTGCTGAAAAGGCTGAAAAGCCTGCTGAAACAGCCCAATAAATGAGGAGACAATGGGATTATTCGAAAAATTCATATCGTATCTTCCTGAAGTCGCAAGACCTACCCAAAGAAGGCTTTCTTTCAAGGAAAAACTCAAATGGACGGCAATATGCCTGATAATATTCTATGCATTAGGACTTGTCCCGCTCTTTGGGATGGGACAGAATGCGATGCAGCAGTTCGAGTATCTTTCTATCATATTAGGAGCGCAGTTCGGCTCGCTTATATCATTGGGAATAGGGCCATTGGTCACAGCATCAATCGTGCTCCAGCTGCTTAACGGCTCAGGCCTGGTCAAGTTCGACCAGTCAACGCATGAGGGCAGGAGACGGTTCCAAGGAACGCAGAAGATAATGAACATAGGATTCATAGTCTTTGAGGCAGCGATATATGTGTTCATGGGCGGACTCGCACCACCACCAGAGCTTGCAGGCACTGCGATGTACTTCAACCTTGAACTCTTCATCATCTTCCAGCTCATACTCGGCGGAATACTGATCATGTTCATGGACGAAATCATATCGAAATGGGGCTTTGGCTCAGGAATAAGCCTCTTCATCGTAGCAAATGTCGCACAGTCCATATTCATAAGGGCATTGAGCCCGCTGCCAAGCCCGACAAACCCAGGCATAGCGACAGGAGCAATACCTGCACTGTTCCAGAGCCTGGCAGCAGGGGATGCAGTCACAGCAGGACTCATGCTCGCGGCTGTTGTAGCGACAATCGTTGTCTTTGTCATAGCAGTCTATACACAGGCAATGAAGATAGAGATACCATTATCATTCGGAAGGGTAAGAGGACATGGAATAAGATGGCCGCTTGCCTTTATCTACACATCAAACATCCCAGTCATACTCGTAGCAGCACTGCTGGCCAATGTACAGCTTTTCGGAAGGCTGCTCCAGAACTGGGGACATCCTGTACTGGGCACATTCGTAGGCAACACACCTGCAACAGGGCTTGTCGCCTGGCTCTATTCGCCAGACATAGTCGGCAAGATAATAAGAGGGAGCATAACGCTCTCTGACTTCGGCCACGGCCTGGTTTATATGCTCTTCATGATCGCAGGAGCAGTCATGTTCAGTATATTCTGGGTACAGACGGCAGGTATGGACGCAAGAAGCCAGGCACAGAAGATACTCAACTCAGGATTGCAGATACCAGGATTCAGGAAAGACCAGCGGATACTGGAGAAGATACTCAACAGATACATAGGACCTCTGACAGTGATGGGTGCTGTCGCTGTAGGGTTCTTGGCTGCAATAGCAGACCTGTCCGGAGCATTAGGGAATGGAACAGGAATACTGCTCGCAGTGATGATCATCTACAGGATGTACGAAGAGATAGCAAAGCAGCACATGATGGATATGCATCCTATGATGCGCAAATTCATGGAATAATAAAATGTTCGATACACTACTAAACCCTGTATTCTCACCGCTTCTCGGCCTACCTGCACTGGCCGTTATAGTCCTACTTTCTTTAGTCATATCAATCATAGTGACGCTGATATACAAATATATGACAGACCAGACACTGATGAAAGACCTAAAGACACGGCAGAAAGAGCTACAGAAAAGGATGAAGGCTGCTAAGAAAGAGCCTGACAAGCTCATGAAGATGCAGAAAGAGGCAATGGAGCTCAACATGAAGACAATGAAGCAGAGCTTCAAGCCAATGCTGCTTACTTTCATACCTGTGATAATCATATTCGGATGGCTCAATGCCAATATAGCATACGAGCCGATAATGCCTGGACAGGAATTCACTACAACTGCTGTATTCAATGAAGGATACTCAGGCAATGTAACGATAACAGTGCCTGAAGGCATAGAAGTTATCGGCGAAAGCTCTGTGGAGATAAAGGAAGGAGCTGCAGATTTCAGACTCAAAGGAGACGAAGGGGACTATCTACTCGTGTTTAACCATGACGGCAGGCATTTTGACAAGGAGCTTAGCATAACTACAGAGCAGCGTTACGCGCCTGTGCAAAAGATATTCAAGAAAGAGCCTATCAAGACCATAAGCATAAACAACAAGAAACTGATTGCTATCAACCTTTTAGGCAAGGATGAGGGGGGCTTCTTCAGCGGAAGGGTCGGCTGGCTTGGGTCATATATTATATTCTCGCTCATCTTTGGCATTGGTCTTAGGAAACTGATGAAGATATATTGAGCCTATTCATTCTCATGATGCATGATTCAAACTTTGAAGAGATTGTGGCGAAGGCAAACAAAGTATTTCTAGATAACCACAAGCCTGTAACTTGGTTCGGAAGATGCATCTTCTTGAGCTGGTACTGTGATGTCGGGACCTGCCAGTTCTGCTTCAGGTCAACCATAAAACACAAGATACGCCACGCCAAGAATGCGAAAAGGACTATTGCTTCTATTTTGACAGATGCAGTGATCGGAAAAAACCTTGGCTGGCGGATAGAATTCCTGACAGGAGGGTACAGGATATTCTCATTTGAGGAACTGGTTGATATTGCAAAGAAGGTTTCTGAGGTGTATGGACATAAAATATGGATCAATCTCGGAGTACTGGATAAGGAACAGCTTGATCAGATCAAGCCCTATGTCGAGGGAATCTGTGCTTCGATAGAGACAGCAGATCCAGAGTTGCATGACAGGATATGCCCAGACAAGCCTATCGAGCCTTACAGTGAGATGTTGAATGCTGCAAAGGAGATGGGGTTCAAGACAAGCATCACGATTGTTATTGGGTTGGGCGAGAAGAAAGAGGACTTTGAGAAGCTGGCAGAGTTCATTGAAAAGCACAAGCTTGACCGGATAACATTCTATGCACTGAAACCAGTGAAAGGAACGCCTTATTCTGAGAGCCCTGAGCCAGAGAAGTATGCGTGGTGGGTAGCGCAGACAAGGATCAGATTCCCAACGCTTGAGATAATGGCAGGTCTGACGCCGAAAAGATCTTCAGATTATGCAGGGCTGCTGCTGCGTGCAGGCGCAAATGCACTCACTAAATTCCCAGCAGTGCAAAGATTCGGTTCAGAGCAGGCAAAGGATATCGAGAGGCAGGCAGAAGAAGAGGGAAGACAATTCGAAGGGAGCCTGACAGATATGCCTGATGTTGATTGGGGTGTTGAAGTTGAGAGATTGCCGTTTGAAGAGGCTCTGAAGGCAAAAATAAAGGAAAAGCTTGATCAATATATCATAAAAATGGTAAGTAATAAATAGTTGTTTGACTTAAATATGTTTATAAAAAGATTCTAGTGAAAAACATGGCATTCACACTGATTCAGACATTTTTCCTTGTATTGCTCTTGTTTTCATTCTACGGCTGTTTGAAGTCAATCATGGTCTATAAGCAGAAAAGGGAGTTCAAGTACCTGGTCATACTGGCTTTTTTCATCATAATACTGCCTCATCTATGGATGAAGGCATATAACATAAGGATAGAGGAGTTCTTGGTGACTTTCCAGTTCGTGATAACACTCGTACCGCTGGCGATGTTCCTTTTTTATGATCACTGGGAGCGCAAGAGGCTTGCAGAGCAGAAGGACAAGATCCGTATAAAAACATTCTTTGAGAGATATGTCAACCCTAAGGTTATCAATGAACTGTTACAAGAGAAGAAGCTTGAGCTTAAAGGAAAACGGCAGAAGGTGACTGTATTCTTCATGGACATAAGAGGATTCACAAAGCTTTCTGAAAAGATGTCTGCAGAGAAAGTTGTGAGCATACTAAACCAGTATTTTGACATAGCAACATCTATCCTGTTCAAGCATGACGGTACTGTAGACAAGTTTGTCGGTGATGCAGTGATGGCACTCTTCAACGCGCCTACAAACGTGAAGGAGCACGAGCTCAAGGCGATCAAGGCAGCGCTTGAGATACAGAAGGCGGTCAGGGAATGGGGCAAGATCCAGGTCGGAATAGGGATAAGTACAGGAGATGCTGTTGTTGGAAACATAGGGAGCAGGCATATGATGGACTATACAGCGATAGGTGATACAGTCAACACTGCGTCAAGGTTTGAAGGGCAGACAAAGGCAGGGGAGATAGTCGTTGGCAAGGCAATATATGAAAAGGTGAAAGGACAATTCCCGACGAAAAATAAGGAAAAACTCACTCTTAAAGGCAAGAAAAAGCCTATCGAGATATATAGGTACAGGACAAAGACCGAGAGATACCTTAAGAAGACAAAATGAAATTGAGAAAGATAAGGAAGATACGCATGCCTAAAGGGCTGGATGCGAGCACAATAAAGCGCAAAGCTAGGGTGCACCAGTTTAAGATACAGAGCCACCTGCAGAAGAGCATACCCACAAGCGGAGATCAGATAGGAAAACGAATAGAGAAAAGGATATCCGCATCACAGAAAATATGGAGGAATGCAGGGATAGCATTATTCTCACAGAAAGCGCTCGAGAATGTAAGCCATTTCTCACGCTTGTCACTCGGAATATTGATGCTGATACTGGCAGACTTTATACTGATATTCCCCACAGAAAAGAAAGCATTTGCAATGAGCGTGATGGTGCCGAACTTCTTCCTTGTGCTTGCAGGCCTTTTCTTGATAAACGGGATAACTTATGCAGCGATGCGGGCAATGGGATCCAAGACGAGCTTCAGGGTCTTTTTCAGCACAGTTAATGTAGCTCTGTTCATGAGCCTGCTAATCATATCGATACCGGTAGCGCTGGTCTCTTTTGCGCTTTTCTCGACGATGCTCAGAAGCCAAGCAGCAGTGACAATGTTCTTCGGCCTGATACCTTTCTATAACTACCTAATATACGGCTGGGCATCAGAATCGCTCGGAAGGCTGAAAGGATTAAAATCAATACTGCTCGCGTTGATATCTCTGATCTTGATAATGTTCCTTAACCTGGTCGTGCAGCAGATCATGGCATGATCTTAATATGTTTCTTATTCTGCATGTTGCTTAAGAAAAAGGATATCATTGTGCTGCTTCCTGAACTCATGCGCAGTCTCTATCAGAAGCCGGCTGTCCTTTGGGATGATTTTCTCGAAATACCAGAGCTTTAGATTTCCTTCTTTCATGTGCAGGTGCAGATCCCTTTTGTTCTGTATCTTTGTGTCAGAGATGTGGAAATATCTTGGTTTCAGGTTCATCATCTTTCTTATGAAATCCAGGTAGTATATATGGTTCTTATGGGCATACTCTGCAGCGTGGGGGAAATCAAGGCACATGCTTTTTTTTGCCTTCTTCAGGATGTTTTTCATCTCTTTCATATTACTACCTATGTTAGGTATTCCGAATCCGTTCTGCGCAGGCATGTTCTCGACGATGAACCTTGAGTCGAGTGCCTTGATGAATCTTATCGCGCTCTTCAGTGAGCATCTGTCTGACTCCAGATAACCGGGATGCACAACAATCGTGTCAGCATCCAGGATATCTGCTGCGTTTTTTGCAGTGTCTACAGCGAGCGAGTTTAGCTCATTTTTTTCAGGATTTGAAGGGTTGAATCCCCAGTGGCTGTGGATGGTATGGATCGTGAAAGGTTTCTTGATGGACTTGAGGACGCGGAAATTAGATTCAGGTACGGCCATGACTTCAAAGAAATCGCAATATCTTGATATTCGTTTGGCGTAGCTGAGATCTTCTGGGTATATCTTGATGCCGATTTCCATTTTTTTGTTTCTTTATTCGTATCTAAGGTCCGTCACTCCACTACGTTACGTTCCTTGACTTTAAGATATTCGTTCGCTCCGCTCACTCATATCTTAAAGCGTCGACTGGCTTGAGCTTAGATGCCTGGTATGCTGGAAGGGTCCCTGAAATAGCACCAACGGCAAATGAAAACAAGAGAGCACCTATCGTGAGATACCAAGGGAAAAGTGTCTGGATGAATGTCCATCCTGCACTCGCTGCTACAAAAGCGACCAGCTTGCTGAGGCCTATGCCTACAGCGATGCCTGCGATGCCCCCTACGACACCCAATATCCCTGACTCGATGAGGAACAATAGGAAGACGTCGCTGTTCCTGGCTCCGATAGCCTTCATGATCCCTACCTCGTTCGTCCTTTCGAGGACTGAAGTATACATTGTGTTGGCAATGTTGACGCCTCCTACAAGGAGGGATATCGCGGCAATCCCTATGAGGACTATCTGGACCACGGTCAGCACGATGCCGAATGTCTCCATGTAATCATCAGTCGTCGAGACAGTGAAGT
>JAHWIS010000028.1 GCA_019322385.1 Candidatus Woesearchaeota archaeon | reverse complement strand
GAGAATTTGCTTCGATAGTGCAGGAGCAAGGTCCGATAGAGGATTATTGCATTGAAGAGCTCAAAGGGATTATCTGCGCTGAAGACGAGTTCTGCAGTGGAGAGGAAACCGAATACTATCATGATGTCTTCTGCTGCATAGGAGAGTGCATAAGATACAAAAAAGAGGTAACTGTGACAGCTCCGATCGATTATCTAGCTGAGATATACGAGGAAGTTCCTGAAGAGATTCCAGAAGAGATTGAAGAACCAGAAGTTATAGAGGAATTCCCAGAAGAAGAGATAGAGCCAGAGATTCCAATAGAAGAAATTCCTATAATCCCAGAAAAAGAGCCTACACTATTAGAACGAATAAACCTGTTCTATGCATCTATATTCCTTGTAGGCATACTTGCTATTGTGTTCTTCTTTGTAATAGGATTCAAGACATCTGCTTCAAGAAAGATGAAAGCAGAAGCAAAGCCTGCAGCACTTGACCTTCAGTCACAGATAGACGCTCTTGTCGCAAGAGGAAATAACTACAAGCAGATCGAGCAGATTCTTTTGCAGAAAGGCTTTGAAAGGTCTGTCGTCGATATCCAGATAAGGAAGAACTATCAGAATAGGCTTAAATTGCAGAGGATGAGAAGATGAGAAGCATAAAACAACTATTGCCTCTAATCCTGATAGCCCTGCTTATCCCAATAGCCTTTGCACAGGAATACAAGCCTACCCATCCTTATTTCACAGTTCCATACTCTGTCAATCCTTCTTTCTCTGTCACGATCCCTTATGATTTTACAATATACGACACAATATCAGACCATCTCCAGCGTCTGGAAAGATGCCAGGATGACACTGCTTGCCTGGTGAGAGAGGTCTATGCTATAGAGAAAGAGACAGGATTCAACTGGATCCTGAGCCAGGGAGGGAATATCCTGACTGGCGATGAAAGAACATTCCTTGAATACCCTGAATGGACTGCTTATTGCGAGAAATCAGACCAGCATGCTATAAACTCATTGGCAGAAGCCATTGACACCTGCGTAAGCTCAAAAGAATCAGGATGTTACTGTCCTTATATTGTTCCAGGCATCCCAAAAAAGAACCTGGCAGAGTGGAGAGAAGAAAGAGCAGGATTCGCAACGCTTACTCCTTTCCTGAATATCATGCCTGATGCGCTTTCCCAGCTTTCAGAAGCAGGATTGTGGGACGAACGTCGGTTATCACTCCAGCAGCAGGGAACCAGCCTGAGGATTGCGATGACATATCCTGGAAACCCTGCGTCGCAGACAGTCCCTAATGCAAATCTAAAAGAGATACAGTCAGAATTAAGAGGTAAAACCCTTAACGAGTTCCGCTACCCTGCAGCAAGAGTCGGAAAGACCATGTACATCTACAAGAACACGATAAGGAATATATCGCTCCACAGCACCCAACCTCCTGCAGAACAGTGCTCTGTCTATGACAAGACTGTCAAGTTCTGCATTATCCACAACCAAAGCTTCCTTGCGTACAACCAGCGCGACAACAAGGTAGGATTGCACCAGCCTGTTCTGAAATTCGCTTATGTTTTCACGAGCGAGGTCACCGACGTAAGGAATTTCAACATATACGACGCAAAGATGGCTTCAAGCACATCATTGCTTGTCTGGGATACATTGCCTACTGCTGATTACTTCTCTATATACTATTCAGATAAAGGAAGGCTGATGGAAGGCACATTGAGAGGCAGTACACCTTCTGAAATAGATATAGATGACATAGAAGGTCTTGAGAAGATACGATTAGATATTACAGATAATCCCGTACAGGTAAAAATAAACTCGCTCATGGAGCCTGTCTGCATTGTCGGCGAGGAAGAACCTTACACCTGCACATTGAAATATAATATAGAGACTGTTATTGCTGGACAAGCTCCACATATACCGCTTGAAAAAAATAAATTATACTATTCTGTGCCTGATGACAAATATTTTTATTTCATGCCAGACCTGCAGGACGACAAGACTTATTTCTTTGCAATAACAGCTACAGACAGCAATGGCGTGGAAAGCCCTTCATTCAACCTGCCAGTCCATTACGAGTATTCCAAGGATGACCTTCCTCCAGGCCTTGCAGAGATACTAAACATCCAGTTCCAGGCTGGCTATGCCTATGTCAGGACAAGGCCTATAACATATCATATCGACGGAACACCTATGGACCCTGCTGGTGTCAAGCATTACAAGCTCTACTGCTTTGAGAAAGGTTTGTTAGAGAACTTTGAGCTGACACCTGAGAAGTCTTTCTTTCCATTGAGGGCAGAGATAGAAGAGCAGATACAGGAACTCCGCACTCCTATAGGCGAGTTCCGCGCTCACTGCAATATTATACCTCCAGGAGATATGCCTGATGCATATGTGTTTGTCGCTGGCTTCAAGGGTACAGATATTGGTTTCAAAGATACGGCAAACATCAATTCGGCAGCTACAACAACTGTCCTGACTGAAGAATTAGCTTCTTAGCTTTTTCTGTCAAGCTTTACCTTGACATAGTTGTCATATCCGATTACCTTCTCTTCTGTGCCTGTCACGACCTTCTTGTATTTTGTGATATTGACTGTCGAGGTCTCATTGACGCACAGTCTCATGATCCGTGTCTCGAATCCTGTCTCTTCTGTGTTGTTGGTGAAATCAACAACCACATCCTTCAATGGATCATACTGCGTGTCCCACATAACATAAAGAGTTCTTGTGGATCTCGGATCTACAAGGAACTTCATCGGATGCCTTGATCGTTTGGTCTCAGTCCCATTGTACAGATAGACCTTATCAAGGTATATCGTGTCGATCTCATTGAGAGCATTGAATACAGTGACTACCCGCCTGAGATAGTTTGTCTGGCCGTCTACAGGAGGCTGCATCAGCCATTCCTTCTCACCAAAGCTGACATTGAACCGGGAATTGTTGATCTCGCTGTAATGCCTCTCGACACAGTTCTGCCCTACGACCCTGCTTTCCTGTACAATATAAGGCTCATCAGCATAAAGCTCAACCTTTTCAACAACAGGCCGCTGCTCGACAGATCTCTTGAGCTCTCTTGGAGCTGAACATCCAGCCAAGAGACCTAAAACTAGAAAGAGCAGAATAGCTAGAACCGCTACATGTCTAAAACCCCTCATCTTCCTATTCGATTAGTTCTCTGTGGCTTATAAATATTGTGTTTTCCTTTTTTAAATGGTTTATAAACTCTTCAAATTCATTTTTATACTTGGATATATGGTGCGGGTGGAACAGGTATGACTCAAATCCACTCTTCTTGTTCTCAAGTATATAGAAATAAAGCCCAGGCATCCGCAGATAATGCAGGAAAACAACATCCTCGAGAGGGAATCCAAGCACGCTTGACACAGGTATCTCTCCAATCAGCATATCACCGACACCAGGATAGAAGATTCCCCATCCGCTTATGATAGATGAGTCATACAAAAAGCCTTCTTCTTCCAACACAACCATTGTTTCCTTGTCTATCCTGTTATAAGGAGCCCTGAATCCCAAGACCTCCTGCCCTGTTATGTTTTCAAGCAACAAATTTGTCTTGCGCAGCTCTGATATCTTCTCATCGCGATCCATCTTTGTGAATGCCTTGTGCGAATAGCCATGGTTACCTATTTCCCGACCTGTCATCAGCTCTACAACCTCTGGATACTGCTCTGCATACTCTCCTGTCACAAAGAATGTTGCGCTTACATTGTTCCTATAAACAATCTCAAGCACTTCCAGCACACTTTCAGAACCGTCGACAGGTTCTACATCAAAGCTGAGAAGCACGACCCTTTCTTCTGGGGATTTAGTTGTTAATACAAGAACAAGTAAAATTATCAATATGCTGATGAAGACTGCAAAAACTGTGTTTGTCCTGTTTCTGTAAGAGATGGTGGATTTATCCATAGAACATGAAAAACATTTCAGGCTGTTGTCTCGCTTTCCTGTTTCTTCAGCCTTTCTATCTCTTCTTCAGGGTTTGGGTTCATATCCACTTTCCTGGCGACAAACTCAAGGCGGTCAAACACAGTGTTCTTTGTAGCCCTGCCTGCTATCTTTACCATCTGCCCGAGAAGATCTATCTTCACCTGGTCGAACTTCTCCCTGAACTCTTTGTACTGCACTATCTCTTCCCGTGGCTTTCCGACAAACTGTTCCATCTGGTCCCTGAAGAGCACGACCCGTATGGTCTCGCTTCCGTCATCAAGGATTGCGTTCATCACATATGAATAATCAGGCGTGACAGCATTGTGAGCTTCGCACACAAACTGCTCTTCCCTCTGCCTTGCTCTTTTGCCGCACTGTGGGCAGATCTCAAAGAACCTTGGCTCGAACACCTGCACAACTGTGCCGAATATCTCCACATTGTTGTCTGTCTCGCTCAATTCAGATATCTTTTTCCTCTGCGCCTCTGCCTGCTTCTCACTCATTCCTTCTGGGACCTCGACTGTCTCTCCTGGAGGGTTCACATCGAGCTCGCTGTTGTTGTTTAGGTGTATCTCTGCCCTTCCATTGTTGTCCCTGACATATGCGTTCTTTATCCTGACCACGTCACCATCTTTCAGCTCTGCCATCTTGTCTGTCTGGCCGTGCCAGCACGTGACGCGTGACATGCCTGTCTCGTCTGCTATCAGGAAGCTTCCTACCTTTCCGCTGCCTTTTTCTGTCGAGAATTCCCTTATCTCGTACAATGCCCTTACCTTACCGATCACCTCTATGCTCCTCATCCCCGGCAAGAGCTTTTCAAGCTTTACCTTTCCTGTATGGTCCTCAAAGGCATTGACCCCTAGCTCATTCGCGACAATATGCGCAGCACCATCTCGCGATACAAGCCCTGCAAGCTGGTCCATCTTCTGGTTTATCCTATTGTTAATATCCTCTTCAGAAATACCTTTCTTCTCTTTTATCTTTGCAACGATCTGCTCATGTGTAAGCTTTATCATGATGTTTACCCCCTTTAAAATATATTCATCTTAACTGTTTTTATCCCATCCCTTGTCCTATTTATATATTTGTGTTTTCTGCAATAATCTTTAATCACCATTCAAAAACCTTTATTAATGACACAGACAGATTCCATATCACTATGATGTTCAAGACCCATCTTGCATTTGGTTTCCTTATTGCTATCATAGCCATACGCTTCTTGAACCCAGCGAATCAGCTGTTGTTTGCTTTCATACTTCTCATCGGCGCAGCATTCCCTGACATAGACCATCCAAAGTCAAGGCTCGGCCAGATGGCATGGCCAATTGCAAGATTGTTCGAGCATAGAGGTTTTTTTCATTCATTCTTTGCAATAGCGATTTTCACGGCCCTGCTGTTCATCATATCCAGCTCAATGCTATATTCAATTGCATTCCTTCTCGGCTATGCATCCCATATATTCGCAGACACCCTCACCACAGCAGGCATAATGCCCCTCCACCCTCTGCTCAAGTTCAAGCTCCGCGGAGCCATGAGAACAGGAGCATTCTATGAATATTCTCTATTCTTTGTTCTTATCTCTGTTGACATATTCTTGATGT
>JAHWIS010000027.1 GCA_019322385.1 Candidatus Woesearchaeota archaeon | reverse complement strand
GGAGCTTCTTCCTCTGCGTCACGTCAGCGACAGCGCCGAGGAAAGGCACGAGCAGTCCTGCAAGAAGCATAGATAGGGACATCACAAGGCCGACATGGAATGCTGTGCCGCCTTTCAATACGACAAATATCGGGAAGTAGACTGTGATGAACAGTGCAGAGAATATAGTGTCTGCAAAATCATACATGCTCCATCCAAAGATCTCTTTTTTATTCGACATTCTTTACTATTACGGTTGCGGTTGCGTAGTCATTGTCATGGCTGATGCTGACATCTGTGGCTCCAAGCCCGTCGATATCCGATGCAATGACAGGCCTGCCAGTGCACTGCTTCCTGACCTCTACCCTAAGCCAGTCAGGCTTTTTGTCTATCGCCTTGAAGAATGCCTCTTTTGCGGCGAACACACCTGCAAGATGCTCCGAGGTATATTGCTTGCATTCTGATGAATGGAACACCTTCTTGATGAACTTCTCGTTCTCCATCAGCTTCTCAAAACGCGGGATAAAGACGATGTCAGTACCTACCTTCATGAGCATCACCAGATATTACTCTTCCTTGCCCCACTCAAACAATGTCACATTGAATGTGTCAGAAGACAGCTGCTTCAGCTGCTCCTCTGGAATGTTCTTGAACCTGTGGGTGACGTAGTTGTGCGAGGTCTTCAGCCTGCCTGGTGTCTGGGCAAGCGCAAGGTTGTCATACCTCTTGTTCGTGAAATGGTTTATTATAGAGACGAAATACTTGTTGCGCAGCATGTTGAGGAGCTCGTCCCGTGTCTCGTCGTCATAGAAGACACAATGCCTGCTCAACCAATTCTGGAGACGCGAGGAATCGAACCAGTCAGCGCCCTTGTTCGCAAGCGCTGCAAAGAATCTCTTGAAATACTTCTCGCAGGTCTCCTTAACAAGCTTCCCGTCGACACGGTAGCGGACAATCTTGTTCTTCGGGGCGATAAAGATGCCGCGGCGGATGTCGATCTTGACAGGCTCTGCAGGCTTCTTGCTGAAGACATGGAGTGATGTGTTGGACTCAGAAAGACCTTCCTTGACCAAGGGGTTGTAAGACACCTGGTAGAACTTATGGTCCTCAAGCACTTTCGTCATAGGGAATATGAAACCTATGTCGCCTTCCTTGATATCGCAGTCTGTGTTGAAGACAAGATTATCGTAATGCTTGCCAGAATACTTGTGATGTATGGAATGCTCAGAACAAATATGGCCTTTCTGCAGGATTGAGTATATCTCGTCGACAGGAGCAAAATACATGGCAAAGCTGTTGCCGAACATGCTCTCTGTGTGCCTCTTGAGGTTGACACGCTCCTTGGCGTCGCGCAGCACCCTGTGGAGAAGGAGCATCTGCTCCATCAGGCCTGCCTTCAAACGCTCTTCAGCATCATCAGAATACAGCGAGAAGTTGGCGGCATAGTCCTTGAACAGCGCATAGTCAGAAAGGGCTCCGATCTCGCTCAGTTCGACAAGCTCATGCTTCCTGTAGAACTCGACAAAGCGGTCGAACAACTTCTGGATGTCTTCCATCTCCGCACCAGAAGGCACCCTCTTGAATTTCTCAAGAGGGGTGATGCAAAAATCATCATCAAGAAAATCAACGACCATCCAAGGATGCTCACCATCCTCAGAACCTGACCAAAGAGTGTTCTTCCCGTCGACATTAAGGTAAGTCGAGTGGTACCAGTCAAAGAGCTTAGAGACCTCTGCAGATATCTCATCCAGCACCTTTGTCCTCTGCTCATACTCAAGGACCTTTTTCATCGATGTGTGCTCTTTCATCAAGAGCATGCGCTTCCTCGCAAGCCTGTAAGCAAGATCCTTCAGCTCTTTCTTGAAATCAGACCTGTCGCCTGCAGAGCGGTACAGGGTCGTGTCAAGCCTCCACCTGCTGAAGAAAGCGCGCAGCATGCGGAAGAGGGTTATGGCCTCGTCAAATCGCCTCTTCTGCCTCTCGTAATCAGAAAGATCATCAGGATCACCTACAAGATCAGAGACCTGCTGCGCAATCTTCCTGAACTTTGTAGAAATCAATTCGCACAGGTCTCCTCTAAGTGACTTTATCTTGGATGCATACTCATCAGGATATGTGCCTAAAGAAGTGCTCAGCTTCTTGATGCCAGATATCTCATAATAGCGCTCAAGCTTTCTTACAAGCACATCCATCTCTTCAAGATCACCTGGAGAAGTCAATCTTATCCTGTCCAAAGTCTTGTCCCAGCTTTTCTGGAATGTCGAGTTGTACAGTCTCTCCAAAGGGTAGACCAATGTAATGTTCCCTAGCAACGCTAACAGCCTCTTTTCATTAAACCACCTATACAAGGAAAATAGATTATCCATTTAAAAAGCTTACCTGAAAAAATCTGAAAATCAGAAGAAATGCTCTTTCGGATATATATCTTGAGGCCTAATAATTATTTTATACCCCTACCCCACTCCCTAGTGGACACAATGAAGTTGAGAGATGCAACAACAGAGGAAGAGTTCTGGGCATATAAATGGAAATCAGAGATAGAGTCAATCAATGATTTTGAAAGGCTTGTAGCTGCAGGAGAGCTCTCGATGGATATGGAGCTGGGCACGATACTCTCATTACTCCGTTTTGATGATGGACCCTTAGAGAGAGAACTGTTCAATCTAGAGAGTGAAGATGAAAAAGAAGAACTTGAAACAGAGGTCGATAAGCTCCACAGCAAGTACGGCATAACAATGAAATCACCATCCACATTCATACAGACAGTGACAGATGAGGAATTCTGCAAGTTCATAGACAAATGGCACAGCAGACAAGGAGAACAGAAAAGATGGAACCCTGATTATGCTCCACCAATATCAATCCAGTCAAAGATAGAGCATTTCTGCAGGACACATGAACCAGCTGAAGTGATCAATGAGTTCAACATCCCTAAAGAAGTAGAAGGGAAAGATCCCGCTCAGTATGTGCTGTTCCCATTCGACGGATGGATGCTTGCGCGTTACCTGCAGCTGTCTTATGAGAAAGAGTCTAGCGTATCTCAACACCGTCGTACTGTTTCCTGAAGTCTTTTGCGTATCCTAGCTTCTGCTTGTTCTCTGCGTATACTGTGTAGAGCGTATCGCCTTTCTTTACCTTGTGGCCGACATGGTGGTGGAGAAAGATGCCTGCGCCCTTGTCAAAAGGCGCTCCTGCGACACGAGCAATGCGGGAGATAGAGACATTGTCGATATGAGTTATCTTGCCGTCTTTCCATGCTTTGTGGTCGAATGAGTGCTTGCCGAAACTGATCTTTTTCCAGTCAGTGATCTTAGCTCCTTGCGCCTTCATGATCCTCTGCATCGCCTCCCAGGCCTTGCCAGATTCAAGCAGATGCTTTGCATGCCTATAGCAGTGCTTTGGCTTCCAGCCAGACAATGGGTAATCGCGCATTATCTTGGACGCCATGAGGAGTGACTTCTGCTTCAGGTCCTTAGGGGCATTCACATGATTTGTCATCACCCACAGCACATCCCTTGCCTCGAGAGCAGGGCCGACACCATTGCCGATAGGTTCAGAACCGTCAGTAAGGATGACCTTGATCTTCATGCCTAACTTCTTCCCTATCTTGAGGAACAATTTCTTGAGGCGCTTTGCCTTATCGACGCGGGTGACTTTAGCGCCCTTTCCTATAGGTATATCTATGAGAACATGTGTAGCGTTGACACTGCCTTTCTTTGCAAGTATGGACGCTAGCAGCTGTCCTTCTGCATCGATGCTGAGCGGGTGCTCAACAGTGATTATCTTATCATCAGCAGGAGCGAGATTGACAGCACCTCCCCATACCATGCAGCCGCCTGCCTTGTCGACAATCTTCTTGATGTCATTCATCTTGAAATTGACATCGCACAGCACCTCCATAGTGTCAGCAGTGCCTGCAGGAGAAGTGATGGCGCGTGACGATGTCTTGGGCACGCAATAGCCTGCAGCGACAAGGATCGGCACGACAACCATGGTCGTCCGGTTGCCTGCAACACCTCCGATGCAGTGTTTGTCGACAATAGGGTGGCAGTCAATCTTCAGTGTGTCGCCAGTTTTGATCATTGATTTTGTAAGAGCCACTGTCTCTTCCATATCAAGTCCTCGCAGATATCCTGCAGAGACAAAATATGTGATCTCAATGCTCGTAAGTCTGTTATGCACTATATCATCCACAATAGTGAATATCTCTTCTGGGGAGAGCTTTTTTCCGTCGAGCTTCCTCTTTATCAAAGCAATCGATCTGGGCTTCTCCTCAAGCGAGATGCTCACGGTGCTGCCCTGCTTTGCATGGAGCTTCTTCAGGACCTCTTCCATGAGACCTACATAGCCCCGCTTGACAGTCTTTTTCGACTCAGCGATGTCAAGAACAGCAACAGTAGAATGATTACCCCTGCTGACGCGGAGCCTGTCGCCTGTATGGACATCAAGCATCATGGCATCATGCCTGTTGAGGATGGCTACAAGAGTACCACCAGTGGTTATGTCAACATCCTTGACCTTGAACTTCATTTTATCTCCTTACAGTATGTGGTGCTTCTCTTCCTCATAAATCCTTAACGACGCTATGAACAATGTAAGAAGCAAAGGCCCTATCATGATTCCTACAAAGCCGAACAATGCAAGCCCTCCGAACACGCCGAGGAGGATGACGAGCGGGTGCACATTTGCCCTGTCACCCACGATCTTAGGCCTCAAGACATTGTCGATGATCGAGACAAACACACCCCAAATGACCAGGCCGCCAGCCTTGAGCATCAATGTGTTGCTGTCTGTGACCATCCCATTGATAAGCATCGAGATAGAGACAGGAAGCCAGACAAGCGCAGCTCCAAGGAACGGTATGAAAGCAGCGACAATCGTCAGCAGTGCGAGGAGTATCGGCGATGTGACCCCAAATATGAAATAACCGATTCCTGCGACAACGCCCTGTATGATCGCTATGACAATGGCTCCGTAGACTGTAGCGTGGATGATGTCATTGAAGTGCTCCATTATCCTGTCGCTGTCCTTGTCGCGCAGAGGGAGCATATTCTTCAGTGAAGCTATCATCTTGTCCCCGCTTATGAACATGTAATACATCGCAAATATGCTGATCAAGAAATGCAGCAGTATCTTAGGTATCTCCAGTATGAAATTCGAGACACCTGATATCACTTTTGAGGCGATGCTGCTGAAACCCTGGGCAAAATGGAAACCCAGGTTGAGATCATATCTCTCAGATAATGAATTGGATGATGTGTAGATACTGCAGATAAAGCCCCCACCGCCGGTGCATGCCTCCTCAAATGACCCTGCATCAAGGAAAACCTTCTTGACCTTCAGATAAGCATCATAAGACTCTTTTGAAAGCTTTCCTGTGACAATCACCAAAGGGACTGTCGACACCAGCAATAGCAGGATTATCAGGACAGCTGCAGAGAATCCCTTCATGTTCGTGACCCTGGAGAAATACTTGTATACAGGATAGAAGATATACGCTACGATAGCGCTCACTATCAGAGTTGATAGGAACGGTCTCACTATGAATATCGCGAGCGTCAAGACAGCAAGGAAGAACAGGATGAACAGAAGCTTTGAATAAGGCTGTTTGCTTGCGGTCTTCTTGGATTTAGATTTTGATTTTTTCATTTTTCAGTTTCCTCGGCAGTTGTTGGAGATGGCTGGGGCGCAGGCTGTGCTGATGCTGGCGCTGCGGCAGGTGCTGGCTTTGCTGCAAGCTCCTTTGCCATAGAGACCTGCTGCTCTGCCTGCCTGAACTTCTGCTGCGAAGCGCGGTAGTACTGCACAAGCTGCTCAAGATAGCTCTTGATCTGCGACACATTTGATATTGGCCCTATATCGAATGTCTTGCTCAGCCTTATGGAACCTGTGTTGAACATCTTGTCGAACAGGCCCTGTTTTAGCTCGGCAGACTGGAAATCGCTGAAAAGGAATGTCTTTGGCTTCTTACCTGTAAACTCAATCCTGTTTGTGAAGAACATGAACTTGTACTTGCCGAACTTTATGTGATAGATGAAAGCCTGTGCACCGATAAGCACTATGAGAAACACAAAGATGAGGAGATTCACATAAGAAGGTATCTCTGTCTTCAAGGCATACTTTACATTGAAATAGATACCAGCATAGAAAAGGACAGAAAGACCAAGAAGCTTCAAGATCCAAGGAATAACCATACGATTGGTGCTGGGCTTCAGAGTGTATTGTGGAAGTTCCATGGTGACCTCTTTTTTTTGTGCTTGTTTAATGCCTTGCAAAGTATGCAAGAATAATCCCGACTCACTTCGTTCGTCTGGGATTATTAAGCATTAAAAAACGCAAAATCCCTACTCGCAAGCTCGTATGGGATTTTGCCTTTCTTTAATGGGCCCGTCCGGACTTGAACCGGAGACCTTCCCGACGTCAACGGGATGTTATCTATGGCACCTTAGGTGTAGCCACTAAACTACGAGCCCAATTAAAAGCATAAACCACCAAATCAAGACTTTTAAAGCTATCTGAAGCCAAATGATGAGTTTTTGAGTTTATAAATGTTGCGGTGGTTTAGAACTAAATCTTGTCTCTTATCTCAAGCAGACGCTTCCCTATATCTGTTAAAGATTGCTCCTGGCATACACCCTGCCTTCTTACAACATAGCAGTGACCAGCCCTCAACAGATTACAATGCAGTTTTTCTTCATCATTAGAGAGGGTGTCAGGATAATGTGTAAGGTATAACTTGCTAGCAACGTCTGAAGCCCTTGAAACAAGAAACTCTACAGGTGTATGGCCGCTTATAGGCGCACCTCCTGCCTCATGGATTATCATATCGCAATACTCAAGAAAATCCAGCACCTCAACACTAGGAACAGTATCACCGCTGTAACCTATGGACAATTCGCCACACTGGAACTTGTATGCAAAAGCACCTCCAACCACTGCATGCGTACATTCCTTAGCAGTCACTTCCAGATTGCCGATTTTCGCAGGCTTTCCAGGTGTCAGATAGACAGGATTGAACACATCCTCAAAGCGCACATTCCTGGTCTTATACTCTGGCTCTGTCTCCTTGAATGTCTTCTGCAATGTGCCTTTTATCACATGATTCCAACACGCATCAAGCACTGGTTTCGGAGCAAACAGCTTGAACCGTTCTTTATCTCTCCGCATTTCAACATAAAACTTCTGTATGGCCATATCAACTGTCCCACCAGAATGATCTGTGTGGATATGGTTGACACATCCCTGATTGATATTCTCTATATGCAGATCTTCTCCTGAGATAAGACGATATTCAGCCAAGGCAAAATTCAGGTTTGAAGTGAAATCTACCATAGTAAATTCACCGTCGTATTCAATAACAAAACATGGATTGAATGATCTCCTAGAACCAAAACTGCCAGTCCCAATAACATGAACCTTTACAAGGTCATCAATGCATCGGTTGTCGCTCATATTTTTCCTTTATCTCCAAACACCTCTTTAAGAAATTAAAGGAATAAAAAAGAAAAGATTAATCGCTCTTCCTGACAGCCAAGAAGTATACCGCCAGGCCGACCAGGATTATGATCAGCGCAACACTGACTCCTGCCCAGATAGGAGCAGGCTTCTTGACATCAAGCGTCTCGATGAATTCAAGCACACCCTCAGAGAATGCTTCGTCGTCTTCAGGTTCCATATCCTCGCCTTCGCCCTCAAGGTCTGCAGTCGAATCCACAGATACTGTCTTCTTTGGAGGAAGCGTTATGATCGGCTTTTTCACGTCAAGCAGCTCAAAGGTGAAGTTGCCTCTTCCGAGATACAGGTCCCTTGCGATTATGCCCAGGTCAGACCTTGGCTCATCATCAAGGTTGAGGTTGTACTGCTTCAGCATCTCCATTGTGTAAGACTGGTAGCTTGTCTCCTTAGAGACACCCATCTTGACCCTGTCAGCATATATGTACCTGAAGATGAATGAGTAGTCATTACCTTCATGCGTATACTTCACAGTGTCGCCAGTCCTCAGCGGCAATGAGACTATAGGGTTGTCAGGCGTCAGCACAAGTATGAAGGTGCGGCCTATACCGCCACCTCCGCCGCCTCCGCCGCCACCTCCGCCGCCGCCGGTATTACCGCCGCCGCTGGTGACAGTTATAGCAATAGTCTCTGAGTCTGTCTTGCCGAAGCTGTCAGTCACAGTTAGTGTCGCGACATATGTTCCCACAGCGCTGTACGCATGGGATGTTGTCACGCCTGTAGCATCAGCAGTGATGCCATTAGAGGCATCGAAGTCCCAAGAGTAGGTGATGCTGTCATTCAAGGCACTACCTATATTAGGATCCCAGCTGCCTGAACCGTCAAAGTTGACAGTCAATGTAGCTGAGCCGCTTGTAGGGCTTGCGCCTATCACTGCATGAGGTGACAGGTTGATCACGTCTGTGACATTCGTGTTATTGTAATCAACGCCATTGACAGTGCCGTTATGGATGACACCATCCTCGATCCATGCGTCCTCAACAATAGCGTCCTCGATTGTCGAGTTGATTATTGTCGAGTTGTCGATTGTCGAGTTGATTATCAAAGAGTCGATTATCGTCGAATCGATTATTGTCGAGTCATATATGTCAGAGTTGTCTATATCTGAGTTTGAGATGTCAGAGTTGTTGACGTCTGAGTCCGATATGGTGCTGTCACTTATTGTGGAGAACGTTGCGTTGGAGTACGATATGTTTGAATTCATTATCGTAGATCCTGTGGTATTGCTCTCTACAATATCTGACGGGTCGATATACACATCGATGCATGAGCCGCCTGTCATTGTTGACGGTGTAGTGGCTGTACCTATGATAGTACAGTTCTGTATCGGGCTGACATCTGTCAAGATTGCATATGTCAGGGTTGAATCGACAATAGTAGAGACAGGGGTTCCCTGCACTGTGCTGTGCTCCACCAATGAGTTGGTCACTGTGGTCTCAGTGACATCACTCTCAAAGTTAAGGGCATAGTAGCCGCCATAGATCGTTGAGTTGATTATTGTCTGGCCTGTAGGCGCCTCTGTGCATGAGGATGTATCGAAGCTGCACAATGAATTGCAGCTCAATGAACCGCCGATGAATGTTCCCAGGTCAGTACAGCCTGTTATCGGGCCCCAATCAACCCCGTCGCAAGACTCGCCAGGATTGATCATGCCATCACCGCATACACCTGTAGGAGTACCTGTACAGGATGTGGTGTCGAAAGTACATGAAGCAGTGCAGCCAAGGCTTCCGCCTGTGAATGCGTCAAGGTCTGTGCATCCAAGACCGCCGAAAGCTGAACCGTCGCAAGACTCGCCAGCATCGATCACTCCATTGCCGCAGGTAGGCGGTACTGTCTCGATCGTACATACATCTGAGCAGCCATCGCCGTTCGCGAGATTACCGTCATCGCACTCTTCTGTAAGCGCCTGGAGTATTCCATCACTGCAGAACTCAATGACACACAAGGCAGAGCAGCCATCGCCGCTCACAGTATTGTTGTCATCGCACTGCTCACCAGCATCAAGGTTGCCGTCGCCGCATGTCAAAAGAGGCAGCGTGACAGTGAAACCAAAGTCAGCTGGAGCAAATGCAGAGTTTACGCCATCAGAACACTCGACATTCCACAGGTAATCGCCATCAGGCAATCCAAGGAAGTCGTTGGTGTTTGAAGCGCCGTTTGCAGTTGACTGGCCTACAACATCAGCCTGCCAAGCACCGCTTGTGTTAGAGTAGATATCACAGCTCAATGTAGCAGCCATGTCATCAGTGACAGTGTACTGCACTGTGACGTCCCCGTCATTGTCGACTGTACCGTCTGCTGGAGAATCCAGCGTGACAACTGGAGGAGTTACGTCTGTTACAGTAGGCAGCGTAGTGAAGTTGAACGGACCTGCTGTGGTGCAGTCTCCGAATGTGTTGCATGAAGTCACATTGAAGAAATACATCGTGTCAGGTGCCAGTCCTGCCAAACCAAGGCTATGGCTAAACACAAG
>JAHWIS010000026.1 GCA_019322385.1 Candidatus Woesearchaeota archaeon | reverse complement strand
GAAAGACGAGGAGTTCCTTTACGAGGAGTTTGACATCAGGCCTGGCGAGACAAGGGTGAAGATAGACAAGGCAGACTGGCTCTTGTACGCTGCAGAGGAATTGGCAAAACTCATGAGCTTCCATGATGTCATAAAGCACATCATAAGGCTCCGATTCAGGGTCAAGTACGGCGTGAGGGAAGAACTGATCACCCTACTAAAGCTAAAGGGCATCGGCCGTGTCAGGTCAAGGAAGCTCTTCAATGCAGGCATCCGCGACATCGGCAGCATAAAAAAGGCAGACATTACCACATTAGCACAGCTTATAGGCAAGGCCACTGCCATCGACATAAAAAAACAGGTAGGCGAGGACATTGAAAAGCTGAAAGTGCCTGAAAGAAAACGCAAGGGCCAGATGGCCCTGGGAAAGTATTCATAAAGTCCTCTGTCGGTGACGAAATCCCTAGCAAAAAGTATTTAAAGCACTTATTTCTCACAATATGAAGAAATGAGCGATGATAAGGAGAAGCATATAGGAACGCTCTGTTCTGAAGATAATGGACTGGATGATTTTGAGAGTGAGCTAGAACAATCTCCAGATCCTTCACTTGATGATATGACTGATCCTTGCATGCATGCGATGAATCATGAATCTGCCAAGATGTTCCGCAAAAACTATCCTGAAAGGCTGAAAGCATGGGGACAGATATACAAGTTCAGCATGGAATATCTGGGCAGCATAGGCATGCCTCCTGATGACGCTGCTGCTGTATATAACATGGCAAAGGAGAAGCTTGGCCTGCCGAAAAGGATAACACCCAGCTGCCGCCACCAGACACACAGCAGGGATGAGCTCATCGACACTCTCAATAAATCCTGCATAACATTTCTAGGCAACAAGAAACAATACTGATTCTTTCGTCACAGTTTCATGATTACAAAAGGTATTTATAGAGTTCTATGATTTTTTCATGTTGGTTTTATGATATCAAGATATAGAATCAAAAGGTACTGAGAGTGATAGAAATGAAGAACCGTCTGGAAAATATGGAATACCCTGGAAGGGGAATAATCATGGGAACTACAAGAAAGCAGCAGCTGTTCTGCGCTTATTTCGTGACTGGCCGCTCAGCGTCGAGCCAGGCAAGGAGGTTTGTCAACAGAGGAAGGATCATCGCGACAGAGCCTACTGATCCCGAGACACTTGCAAAAGGGAATCCTGACCTGCTCATCTACAATGCGATCGCATGGAATGACAACGTCGTCGCTGTAAGCAACGGAAAGCAGACAGACTCTGTATTCACTGCAACTGCCTGCGGCATAGACAACCTCTCTATAAGCAACGTGACAAGGCAGTGGAACTATGAGCCTGATAAGCCTAATTTCACTCCGAGGATAAGCGGCAGGATGATAATAACACCAGATAATTACAGGTATTCAACAATGGAGCTCGGCATAATAAAGAAGAAAGGTGAGGAGAAGCAGGCAGTAAGAGAAGATTTCCGCCTCGCACCTGAGTTTTCTGACGGAAATGGAAAGGCATACGGCATCACCACATACACAGGTGTAAACGAGGAACCTCTCCCACCATATGAAGGAGAGCCTTTCACTCTTCCCATCGAGGCATACTCTCCGCCAGGCCTCTGCGAGGAGCTGGGCGACATGGTCAACCGCGATTTCATGGTCGGCATCGCAGCAGTCATATTCAAGCCGTCAGGCAAAGCAGAGCATTCCATAAGGAACTTCAGGGGGTGAAGTTTAAATTGACAAAACTGGAAAACGTCCTTGTTTTTGCAGGGACAGATGACGAAAAATATGTTGATGATGTGTGCACGCTTCTCGATCTGGAGAGAGGCAAGCTCGAATCAAGGTATCACAGCGACAGCGACCCTTATTTTAGGATATTAGAAAGGGATGTCGGCGGAAAAGACGTCTACTTCATCTCAAGGTTCCACAACAACACTCTCCATAACCTGATGGAAATGCTGAATTTTGCAAACGCAGCATTGCATGAGGGCGCGCATTCTGTCAATGTTTTTGAGACATATCTCGGCTGCTCAAGACAGGAGAGGAAGAGCAAACCCGGAGAGGCTGTCACTCTGCAGGTAAAGGCGAACTGCATAATGACTAACGGGATAAACACATTCAGTACATTTACAGCGCATTCAGATGCAACAATACTTGCCTTTGATCCCTCGAGGACAAGATTCATGAACTTCCAGTTATGGCCTCCCCTGATACGTGTCATATCAAAGATTGCAGGGGAAGAAGTGCTGATAAAGCCTGTTGCGCCTGACGCTGGTGCAGCAAAGCCTGTGCGTGAGATACTGAACTCAACCACAGTACAGCAGGATGAGCGCTTTGTAAAGGACCTTGCGCTTGTCGACAAGGACAGGGTACACCAAAACAAAGGGAAATCGAAATCCGGTGCGCTGATCGGCGATGTCACAGGCGTCATCGCCGCCCTGTTTGACGACGAGTCAGTCACAGCAGGTTCGATGTGCGATGCAGCCAAGATATGCCGCGAAAACGGCTCTATCGGGACCTATGTCAATCTTGCACACGCAAAGTTCATGATGAACGAGATAGGCACAGACCTGTTCAAGAATGCATTGGAGCAAGGGATTATCGACAGGCTGATCATGACCAACAGTTGCTATCTGCCTCCAGACCTATATGAGATACTTGGTTTGCACAAAGACTCTGAGAAGCTGATCGTCATCCCTACCCAGCCTTTGGTCGCAGAGTTCATAAGAAGATCTGCAGAGAACAAGGGCGTGCCTTACCTGTTCAGCAGCAGGGGAGTGCTGGGTCCTTACGAAAATATAGCCAACAGGGTCAAGTTTGCTGAAAGAAGGGAAAGAGATGAAGATTATGAAAAGCGCTTCAAGTCTGAACTGAAGCTGTACAAGCGTCTGGCAGAGCCAGTGCTCGGCCCTTACAAGCCAATGGTCAGGAGCCATAGGAAACTGACAGAGTCCAGCGATGAATGCTGAAATATTTTCTTTTTTACTCACACCCAAGTGAGGAAACGCTTCTTCTTTTTATACCTTTAAAACCCTCTTTCTATCGTCGATAATACACTTCCAAAAGCATATTAACAAAGCAACAAATGTTTATTAAGTTCTGCTCTCTTCATCATCCTGCACAAAAAGAGGTGAATCATTCCCTCGTCGGGATTTAAAAGAATTCTGTCAAAATATATTTTAATTAACCAGTCCGATGAGTTCTTTCTTGCTGAGATTCCTGATACTCCCCTGCCTGAGGCTGCCGAGCTTTACATTCCCTATCCTTGTGCGTATCAGCTTCTTGACCTTGTAACCGAGGTGTGACATCATCCTTCTCACGACCCTGTTCTGCCCCTCGTGCAAAGTGATGTTGATCACATCCTTTGTCGGGCTTGCATAACTGACCCTTGCAGACCTTGTCTTCACCTCTTCGAGGTTTATCCCTTTATTCACCTTTGCAACATCGCTGGGATCGAACTTCCTGTCAAGAAAGACCATATATTTCTTCTCTATCTCATACCGCGGATGCATTATCCTGTTGGCAAAGTCCCCGTCATTTGTCAGCAACAGGAGGCCTTGTGTCCTGAAGTCAAGCCTGCCTACAGGTATGACCCGTTCCTTGAGCTTTACATAATACAGGATTGTCCGCCTGCCTTTAGGGTCATGCAGTGTAGTCAAGCAATCCGGCGGCTTGTTGAACGCCAGATATATCCTCCCTGGCTGCTTCACAGTCTCCCCTTCGACAGTTATATTGTCCTTGAACGGGTCGGCTTTTGCGCCGATAGAAATCAGTTTGCCATTTACCTTCACCTTGCCCTGCTCAATAAGCTTCTCAGCTTTTCGCCTGGAACAGATCCCCGCAGATGCGATGATCTTCTGCACTCGCTGCAGCATATTAAAAGATAATTAGATGGAGTTTAAAAATCTTACCTGGGATTGTTTAAAAGTCAACCCAAACTTTTTTAAACCCCTCCTTTTCCCAACATATTCAGAGGTTTAGACATGAAAAAAGGGCTGATATTCATTCTTATATTTGCAATCCTTGTCGCAGCAGTCTCTGCAGCAGACTGCAGGTATGACCCTAGGTATGACTTTGATAATGACAAGGTCATGAGCGATGATGCAGACTGCGGTGATGATTACGAGTATGACTGCGATGATAATGATAAAGATAGCTCAGAAGACTGCGAGAACTCATTATGGAAGCGCTTTGTCTCATGGTTCAAGGGTGAGAACAGGAAGCCCAGCAGGTTTATATCAGGAAGTTCTGTAAAGAAGCTTGCCAATCCTATCTCAACGATAAAGGAGAAAGTGAGCCGGGAGAAAGAGACGACCGAGACACAGACTGACTGCGCTGTCACGATCTGCCTCAACGCGAACCTCAAGGAGATATACTGCCCATTGGATTATGATGATTGCTGCGCAGCATATTCAGGATGTAGAGTGATAGAATGCGATTCTGAAGAAGAGTTCTGTGAAGAGACTGAAGAAGCTGAAGAGTCAACAGATATCTGCGACAAAGGATACCATGACTGTGTTGATGATGGTGAGGAGATAATCTGCAAGGGCTCGTTCAAGGCATGCAAAGATGCTTTCGATGAATGCGCCTGCGGCACAGAGGATGAGGTCGAGGGCGATCAGCTTGCGCCAGAGATAGACACATCACAGGAGATAGACTGCGACACTGGAGTCTTTATCTGCAGCAAGCAGTCGATAAGCATGAGCGGAGACATTGCAGAGTCTGTAGTCACATGCAAAGGCACATTCCAGCAGTGTTCTATCCAGCACGGCGAGTGCAGTTGCGGCAACTCCACAAAGACAGACTTCCCGACAAAGTATATCGGCGACACTGGCGAAGGCGGCGAAACTGTCGATGAAGCATTCTGGTGCGAATACAAAGACAAGAAGATACCATGCTACATGCTGCCTGAGAACTGCAACAAGAAAAAGAACACCTGCGACAAAGGCAACGGCGTCATGATAACCTGCGACGGCACATTCGAATTCTGCAACAAGCGCTACGCAGGCACATGCCTCTGCGGCGTCGAGATGATGGGCTATGGTTTGATGAATACAGAAGCTGAGTGATATTCACCCTTGTATAACTATAATCTCCCTTATCAGCGTCTTCTTGAATGGCCTGTCAAACCATCTATCAGAAAACCAGTCTATCTTATGCTTTTTTATCCTGCCGAAGTGCGGGTCTGCTAATATTATATTATCTTTCTCAAACCCTACAACAACTGAGTAATGCCCTGCTTCCTCAGGCGAGAACCAGTCGACAATCACAGGGATCCCTTTCCTCACAAGTCTTCGCAGCTCTGCAATGCTGCTCTTCTGCTTGACATACGCCTTGAACCCAAGCTTCTTTGCAGCAGCCACAATGTTCTTCTCTTCACACCCTTTCGTGCGACTGGTCTTAGTCATCTTTGCAAGCGTTCTCTCTGACTTCACAACTCCATAATACCCAAGCACCATCTTCAGGCATGCAGGCCCGCAGTATCCGCGGGATTGTTTGTATGGTTTTAGTTTTAGCATTATTTCAACTCCAGCTCAAGGAACAGATTATTGCCGTATTTGTTCTTTATCGTGCCGACTTTCTTGAATCCATACTTTCTGTAGAGCCTGATCGCCTTGTTCTTTGGGTTGTTCCACGTGTTCAGAATCACCCTTTCCAGCCTGAGCTGCTTGGCTTTAGTGATGATCCTATCAAGCATCTTTTTACCATAGCCTTTTCCCCTGGAGCTCTTTGCAATCACGAACTCCTCTAAATAGAGGGAATTCACAAAAGGCGGAGATATGAACTGAGAAAAAGTCAAGTGGCCGATGTATTTCCCGTCCAGCTCAGCAATAAAAATTCCATCACGCTCTATCTTCTGCGCAAAATACCTCTTGTGCCTTTCCCTTCTCTCGTTAGGGAAAGCCTCGAGTTGATGTTTCAGATAATCCCTAAAATCCTGTTTTTTGCCTTTTCTTATTTTCATTTTCTCACTCCACAATATAATTCAGTTCAGACTGCTTTGTTATGATGACTGATTCATAGTTTGTTATGATGTCGCTGAACTTCATGCGTATGCTGTCCATTATCTCTGTCATCTGCTCGAAGTTCTCGACCTCGAACTCCAGCCCCAGGTCCCATGCGGCTGCAGTGGTCACCAATGCGAATATGTTAGGCTGCGCTGCGCAGTACTTGTAAAGTTCATCCAGCCTTTTCTGTGTTATGTTCCGCAGATAGATAAATGTCTTGCAGAAGACATACCCTATCTTTTTATAGTCGATGTTCAATGAATATTTTGTTATGATGCCGTCCTTCTCCAGCTTCTTCATCCGGTTGATAACGTTCTGGCTGCTCTGGTCGATCCTCTTCGCGATATCTACAACAGGCATCCTGGAATTCTTGGCAAGCATCTTCAGTATCTCCGCATCTGTGCTGTCCAGTTCGTATTGGCCTGGCTCTCCCCCATACCTGATCGCCAATGGTGTTGTGTATTCCTTCATGAGCCATTTCCTGTTGTAATAGAACCAGACAATGTTGTACACGATCTCCTTGTGAAGTATGTGCTTGCTGAACCTGTTGAGTATCTTTATGAAATACTCATGGAAATGGAATGATGATCTGCTCCAGAACGCCACCAGCGCGTCCCATCTCCCGCTGCACGACACCACCCATGCAGCTTCCTTGATTGTCTTGAGATATTCGAAGAACTCCTTCTCCACTTCCTTGTTGAAGTCCTTGAACTGGAAATACACCTTGATGAT
>JAHWIS010000025.1 GCA_019322385.1 Candidatus Woesearchaeota archaeon | reverse complement strand
ATCGGCATTGCGCTTGACGGTGATGCAGACCGCGTGATCATTGTCGATGAGAAAGGCGACGAGATAGATGGTGATCATATAATCGCGATGTGCGCTATTGATATGAAAGACAGGGGAAAGCTTAAAAACAGCACAGTTGTCGTGACAGTCATGACAAACATTGGCTTTGATATCGCGATGAAAGAGCACGGCATAGATATAATAAAGACAAAGGTCGGCGATCGTTATGTTGTCGAAGAGATGAGAAAAAACAACCACTCTCTCGGCGGTGAGCAGTCAGGGCATATAATATTTTTCGATCGTTCCACGACTGGTGATGGCACGCTTTCAGCGCTCCATGTCCTTGCATTGATGAAGGATTCAGGAAAACAAGTCTCAGAACTTGCAAAAGTCATGACATCATACCCTCAGATACTCATAAATGTGAAAGTCAAGCAGAAAAAGCCGATCCAGAGCATGCTCTCTGTGTGTGAAGCAATATCAAACGCAGAGAAGAAACTCGGCGACCAAGGCAGGGTCCTTGTGCGATACTCCGGGACAGAGAACAAGTGCAGGGTGATGGTCGAGGGAAAAGACCAAGAGGAAATAAGTTCCATTGCAGAATCTATTGTTTCAACGATAAAAGAGGAGATAGGTGAATAACATGCAGGCAGTAATACTCGCAGCAGGAAAATCGACTAGGACATATCCATTGACAGTCAACATGCCAAAGCCTTTACTGAAGGTGCTTGACAAGACAGTGCTTGAGCACAACCTTGACCAGCTTGACGGACTTGTCGACGAGGTCATAATAATAGTGGGTTTCAAGAAAGACCTTATAATAGAAAAGTTCGGCCAGGCATACAAAGGACTGAAGCTTCTGTATGTCGAGCAGAAGCAGCAATTAGGCACAGGCCACGCGCTCCTCAGCGCAAGGCAGTTCCTGAAAGAGAAGTTCATCGTGCTTAATGGCGACGACCTGTTCTCTAAGAGAGACCTTGCTGCATTGATAGATCATGATTATGCCATCCTTGTCAGGGAAGTAGAAGATGTCACAAGGTTCGGCGCAGTTGTTGTCGAAGATGGCAAAGTCAAGAAAATAGTTGAAAAGCCTGACGAGAACATCAGCAAATATGCTAACATAGGTGTCTATGTCTTTGACACTGACATATTCTCTATAGAGCTGAAGAAGACAGAGCGCGGCGAATATGAGATAACTGACTATGTCACAGAGCTTGCCAGGAAAGGCAAGATGGAGTTTGAAGCGGTCAAGGGATTCTGGCTTCCGATCAGCTATCCTTGGAACTATCTCGAGGCAAATGTAGCATTGCTCCACGACATAGAAAAAAACAGTATTGACAAGTCTGCAGAGATTGAAGACAATGTCACGATGAAAGGCACTGTAATCATAGGAAAGAACACCATTATCAGGTCAGGCACATACATTGAAGGCCCTGTCTTTATCGGAGACAACTGTGAAGTCGGCCCGAATGCTTACCTGAGGAAGGATACTATCCTGATGGACAATGTGCGCACCCGCGCAGAGATCATAGACTCTGTGCTAATGGATGGCGTCACTGCAAAGCATGACTGCTACATCGGACATTCAGTCATCGGTGCGAACACCAATATCGCAGCAGGGACCATAACTGCAGACTATCGCCATGACAGTGCAAACAACAAGACACTCATAAAAGGCAAGAACATCGACACAGGCAGGAGAAAACTCGGTACATTCATCGGTGAGGATGTCAAGCTTGGCATCGGCACCCTGATCTACCCGGGAAGGAAGATCTGGCCCCACCAGATGACTTTGCCGGGGCAGGTCGTGAAGGAAGATATAACAAACTGAGCACATTATTTCTGAGGTGATATTCTTCCCCACAGTATTTAATATATTTCTCTGACCTTATAATACATAGGAGAAGTGCGAGTTAGCATCCGGGTGTCCAACCCAACCAGACCTAGCTAAAGCTCTGTTAGCAAATAATATCCCGTAATCGGGAGGTGAGAAAAATGACAAAACTAGCGAGAGCTATACCAAGATTCGGCGAATTCATACCTACTATGCAGCCTAGTTATGCTGCTGCAGATGATGTGATGGAGGAGCACGGCGGAAAAACCTGGGCTGACATAAAGTATGATGGCTATAGGGTCCAGATACATAAGAGCAGCAGAGGCCTGAAGGTATTCACAAGGAACGGCAATGAGCTGAACTATCAGTGTTATCCTGAGGTACTTGAAATAATAGACAGGCAACTGCCTTCCTGCATTGTCGAGGCAGAGCTTGTCGGAAAAGGTAGCGGCCATAAGGAAGTGTTTGACAATGTAAAGAAACGATTCCGAAGGCCTGGCATAAAAGACGAGAGCATGCAGAAATACCTGCAAAGCGGAATCGTCAATGATGTACCATTAGAGCTCAAGCTCTTCGACACATTGAAGTTTGAGAGGAAGGGCATCCTCTACCAGCCGATCGAAGAGAGGAGAAAAGTCACAGAGAGCCTTGCAGGCCCTGGCATCGAGCCGGCAGACACGCAGCTCGTGACAAGCGTCGAGGACCTTGTGCGTATTGTCGATGAATCGTTCGACAACAGGGAAGAAGGCAGGATCTGCAAGAAGCCAGGTTCACTCTATCTGCCAGGCAAGAGGACACTGGACTGGGTGAAGTTCAAGCGCTCAGAGACACTTGACCTGACGATTGTCGGTTTCTATGTGAATGAGGATCTCGCGCACATGCCTTTCACTTCTGTTCTTGTTGCTGCATACAATGACAAGGCGTGCAGGTATGAGACCCTTGGAAAGGTCGGCGTCACTCGAGAGTCCTTTGCAAATGACATCCATGAAAGGGTAAAGGAGCACATGATGACCCAGAGCCCGACCAATGTGGCTTTCTCTGAAGAGCT